>NZ_JBSFDW010000011.1:0-21790 GCF_053594115.1 Streptomyces sp. NPDC001970
TGTGCGGCTTGAGGAGGGGACAATGCAGGGGACAGCATCCCGAGCGGGGGCTGCGGCGGCCTTGTGGTCGGCCCGGCCCCCGTTCGCCTGCCTGCGGCTACCGGCCATACGGCCCCGGCAACACGACGGGACCGCCTGTCGGTTGGTTGCACCGGCGCGGACATTCCCTTCTTGTCGGCCGTGGCCCGGGCCGATGGAGCGAACCCGCACGCACACGGCCGGCCGTATGCCTCGTCGACCGCGCCCTTTTTCACACGTGCGCGGATACGCCGTTGCAGACTCCGGCGTATCCGCGACTCAGGCTGCGGTTTTCACGACCCCCGTCGGAACCCGATGTTGTCGTCGATGACTGTGCGCGGCGAGACGGGCAGTTTCTCGGGATGCTCAAGGTCGAGCGTGGTGAATTCGATCCCGCGCCTCCACGACCGTGAGCACCGAGCGAGGTGCCGAGCCTCGCTTGGGCAATGTGCTCACCCTGCACCCCTCAGCGAGCCGAGACCTCCGGCACTGGCTCAACCCGGACGAGTTCGATCCCGACAGGTACCAGGCAGCGCCTGTGCGCCGAGCCTGACCAGAGCATTTCGTCGGTGCCCCCGCCAGAAGGAATGCGGCAGGCTCCGTCATGCGCTCGAGGCAGGGCGGCGAACCGGGCTCAGCCGCAGTGCACCCCCTCGGCGCCGCCGGTGTACGGTCTCCCCGTCGCTTGTTCAGGCCTCCGCGCACGTCGATGCAGGTGCCTCGGGCGGAGACGTAAACGGTCCGGCGAAGTACCTGTAATTGTTGGAGATCCCGTCGCAGGACCGGTCCGTGCCGCTGGACCGCTGCCGGCCTTGCCGGCTGAGGACGAGATCGGGCGCGTGATCGCGCGGTTCTTGCCGACTGCAGGCGAGTAGCACACCGGCAGATGGCCCAGCAGGCCGAACAGACAGCGGCCGAGACGCCTCGCCGCGGGCGGCTGCCCTGGCCGTCCACTGGCGACCCGACCCCTCGGCTGCCGCCGGGGCCGAGGACCAGGCCCGTCAGGCCGAGAACCCCGACTTCGACATCGAGGGGGAGCGCCTCCAGCACCAGTTCGCCAACGGCAACATCGCGCAGTCGCGACTCGCTACGACAAGCTTGCGGTCCGCTACGAAGCAACCGTGAGGTGGACCATTTTCTTGGGGTCGACGATCCGGTCGAAGTCCTGTGCTGTGATGTAGCCGGTGGCGAGGGCGGCTTCGCGCAGTGTGGTCCCCTCGTCCTCCGCCTTGTGTGCGATCTGGCTGGCTTTGTCGTAGCCGATCTCCGGCGAGAGTGCGGTGACGAGCATCAAGGAGCGGGAGAGGTAGTCGTCGATCTGCTGGCGATGCAGCTCGACGCCTTCGATGCAGTAGGTTCGCAGCTTCTCGCTGGCGTCTCCGAGAATGCGGGCGGAGTGCAGGAAGTTGTTGATGATGACGGGCCGCATGGCATTGAGTTCGAAGTTGCCCTGGGTGCCGGCGAATGCGATGGCGCTGTCCTCGGCCAGGACTTGGATGCAGACCATGACCATCGCTTCGCACTGGGTTGGGTTGACCTTGCCGGGCATGATGGAACTGCCTGGCTCGTTGGCAGGCAGGGCGAGTTCACTGATGCCGCAGCGGGGGCCGGAGGCGAGCCAGCGGATGTCGTTGGCGATCTTCATCAGCGGCACGGCGAGAGCCCTCAGTCCGGCCGAAGCCGCCACCATGGCATCCAGGCTGCCTTGGGCGGCAAAGGAGTTGGAGGACGTGGCGAACGGGTAGTCGGCCAGCTGTGCGATCTCCTGTGCCACCCGGGGACCGAAGCCCTCGGGGGCGTTGAGACCGGTGCCGACCGCGGTCCCTCCTACAGCCAGTTCGTACAGGCCCGGCAGGGTGGCCTCGATGCGGTCGACGGCGTCGGAGACCTGGGCGGCGTAGCCGGACCACTCCTGGCCTACGGACAGCGGGACGGCGTCCTCCAAGTGATACTTCGTGGCGCACTCCCGTCTCATCGAAGGTTGATCGTTGTCACCGAAGACTGATGACCAGAAGATTCGTCTCACCGAAGTGTGAGTGACTGTGGCACCGGGCTCCGATCACGCCAAGCTGATGGTCACTGATTCCGCTTTCCTGGCGTGAACGGGCCGGACACCGGGGCTACACATTTGTCGACGACGGTCTTCTCGCCGGCCGCCGAGCCCTCCAAGCAGAGCCGTCCGCCCTTGTCACGCAGGTCGAGGAAGAACCGTGTGGTCGCACCCGACTGCTTCAGGTCGTGGATGCGCTCGTCGACGTAGCCGAGGTCGTTCAGGATCGTCCCGGGCGGACAGGCCGCGGAGGAAGTTTTCCCTTCTGCTCACCACGCGGTTCGGCAATGCCGCGGCCGTGAACACGTCGAACACCCACACCTGGAAGCCGGCGCTGGCCAAGGCCGGCATCATCCCGCCGCGCGCGAAAGGGGCCAAGCAGTGGCAGTGGGAGGCGGCGCCAAAGGACGGCTTCCACGTGCTGCGGCACACCTATGCCTCGGTCATGCTGGAGGCAGGGGAGTCCGTGGTGACGGTCGCGCGGTGGCTCGGGCACTCCTCGCCGACTGTCACCCTTGGTTACTATGCCCACTTCATGCCGGAAGCCGGGACGAAGGGGCGTGCCATGCTTGACGGGGTGCTGGGGAGTCGGGCTGACCAGCAGGCAAGTCGAAACTCCCCAGATTCTCCCCAGTGCTGATCGGACGCGATTCCCCAGGTTGCGCGACGCCTACCTGGTCCGTGGATTTCCAGGGGGTCCGGCCGTATAGCCTGGGAAAATGCTTACCGAAGTCACAGCGACCCGCTACGTCACGCCCCTGCGTGAGGGCGGTTCGCTCCCGGGCATCGTCGAGGCCGACGATCTCGGTACGTACGTCATGAAGTTCACCGGGGCCGGACAAGGGCGCAAGACCCTGGTCGCCGAAGTCATCTGCGGACAGCTCGGGAGGCGGCTCGGACTGCGGGTCCCGGAGCTCGTGCAGATCCAGCTCGACCCGGTCATCGGCCTGTCCGAGCCGGACCAGGAGGTGCAGGAGCTGCTGAAGGCCAGCGGCGGCCTCAACCTCGGGATGGACTTCCTGCCGGGCTCGCTCGGCTTCGACCCGCTCGCGTACGAGGTGAGCGCCGAGGAGGCGGGCCGGGTCGTCTGGTTCGACGCGCTGATCAACAACGTCGACAGGTCCTGGCGCAACCCCAACATGCTCGTCTGGCACGGCGACCTGTGGCTCATCGACCACGGTGCCACCATGATCTGGCACCACAACTGGCCTGGCGCGCAGGCCTCCGCCGCCAAGCCGTACGACGCCTCCGACCACGCCCTCGCGCCCTTCGCGCCGGACATCTCGGCCGCGGCCGCCGAGCTGGCCCCGCGCGTCACCGAGGAGCTGCTGACCGAAGCGGCCGCGGACGTCCCCGACGAATGGCTGGTCGACGAGCCCGGCTTCGACTCCACCGACGCGCTGCGCCGCGCCTATGTGGAGGCCCTCCTGTCGCGGGCCGCGACCATCCACGAGCGGATCACCCTGAGCGCACCCTCCGAGCCCCGGCCTTCGCAGGCGCCCGGCTGGCTGACCGACCACCTCACCGCATGGCCGCACACGAGCAAGAAGGGCGGGGGCAAGTGAGCGACCGCGATGTCTTCGAGTACGCGCTGCTGCGCGTCGTGCCGCGCGTCGAGCGGGGCGAGTGCTTCAACGCCGGCGTGGTGGTCTACTGCCGCGCCCGGTCCTATGTTGCCGCCCGTACGCACCTGGACGAGGCCAAGCTGAGGGTGCTGGACCCGCAGGCGGACGTCATGGGCGTACGGGCCGCGCTGCACGCCGTCGAGGGCGTGTGCATGGGGGGCGAGGACGCGGGACAGGCGGCGCGGGACGACGCGGGCCGGCGCTTCCGCTGGCTGATCGCGCCCCGCTCCACGGTCGTCCAGCCCGGGCCCGTCCACACCGGCCTGACCGCCGACCCCGAGGCCGAGGTCGAGCGGCTGCTCGATGTACTGGTGCGCTGAACGGGCCCATCGGACGGGACGCGTGACCGGGGGCACCCGGTGTGCCGTTGACACCGGGTGCCAGGGCTTCTAGCGTCTCGTCTGTTGAAGGTACTAAGCGGTCGCTCACCCCCTCGGGGTGATGCGCCAGGCCGTGCCGGGCGAGCCGTATCCAAGGGATCCGAGGGCGAGGAGAACCAAACCATGTCCACCACCGAGCAGCGCGTCGCGATCGTGACGGGAGCGGCGCGCGGCATTGGCGCCGCCACCGCCGTGCGCCTGGCGGCCGAGGGCCGTGCCGTCGCCGTACTCGACCTCGACGAGGCGGCCTGCAAGGACACCGTCGAGAAGATCACCTCGGCCGGCGGGAAGGCCGTCGCCGTCGGCTGCGACGTCTCGGACTCCGCCCAGGTGGAGGCTGCCGTGGCCCGCGTGGCCGACGAGCTCGGCGCCCCGACGATCCTCGTCAACAACGCGGGCGTGCTGCGCGACAACCTGCTCTTCAAGATGAGCGAGTCCGACTGGGACATCGTGATGAACGTGCACCTCAAGGGCGCGTTCCTGATGGCCAAGGCCTGCCAGAAGCACATGGTGGACGCGGGCTTCGGCCGCATCGTCTCGCTGTCCTCCAGCTCGGCGCTGGGCAACCGGGGCCAGGCCAACTACTCCGCCGTCAAGGCCGGTCTGCAGGGCTTCACCAAGACCCTCGCCAAGGAGCTCGGCAAGTTCGGTGTCACCGCCAACGCCGTCGCCCCGGGCTTCATCGTCACCGAGATGACGGCCCAGACGGCCGCGCGCGTCGGCATGGGCTTCGAGGAGTTCCAGGCCGCGGCGGCCACGCAGATCCCGGTGCAGCGGGTCGGCAGGCCGGAGGACGTTGCCAACGCGATCGCCTTCTTCACGGGCGACGACGCCGGTTTCGTCTCCGGCCAGGTCATGTACGTGGCCGGCGGCCCGCTCAACTGAACCGGAGATGACAGAGATGACCGCACAGGAACTTCCCCCGCTCTCCGGCAAGGTCGCCCTCGTCACGGGCGGCAGCCGGGGCATCGGCTACGGCGTCGCCGAGGCGTTCGTCGCCCGCGGTGACCGCGTCTGCATCACCGGCCGCGGCGAGGACGCCCTCAAGGAGGCCGTCGAGCAGCTCGGCGCCGACCGCGTGATCGCCGTCGCGGGCAAGGCGCATGACGAGGCGCACCAGGCGGCCGCCGTCGAGCGCGTGATGGAGGCCTTCGGCCGCGTCGACTTCCTCGTCAACAACGCCGGCACCAACCCCGTCTTCGGCCCGATGGCCGAACTCGACCTCGGGGTGGCCCGCAAGGTCTACGAAACCAATGTGATCTCGGCCCTCGGCTTCGCCCAGCAGACCTGGAAGGCCTGGCAGAAGGAGAACGGCGGTGCAATCGTGAACATTGCATCGGTCGCCGGGATCTCCGCGTCCCCGTTCATCGGGGCGTACGGCATGAGCAAGGCGGCGATGGTCAATCTGACCCTCCAGCTCGCGCATGAATTCGCCCCGGTCGTCCGGGTCAATGCGATCGCACCCGCCGTGATCAAGACAAAGTTCGCGGAAGCCCTTTACGAGGGCCGGGAAGCGGAGGCCGCCGCGGCCTATCCGCTGGGTCGGCTCGGCGTTCCCCAGGACATCGGCGGAGCCGCCGCGTTTCTCACCTCCGACCAGTCGGACTGGATCACGGGGCAGACTCTCGTGGTCGACGGGGGTATTTTCCTGAATGCCGGAGTCCACTGAGCCGGTTTGTGCCTGAATGGCTCAGGATTAGCTCAAGTGCCCCGCCGGACCTCCTCGTTGATCCGGCGGGGCACTGCGGTATGGTTCGCCGACCCATGGCTGAACGAGGAGCGTGCACGTGTTCAACCGGACGATGCTGCGGGCGGCTGCAGCCCTTGCGTCCATATCCCTGATAACGGGATGCGGTCTGTTTTCGGAGGAAGACGCCGATGGGGCCAAGCCAGTGGTGGTCGGCACGACGAGTGCGCCCAGCACACTCGATCCAGCCGCCGCGTGGGACGGCTCGTGGGAGCTCTACCGCAATGTGTTCCAGACACTCCTGAGTTTCCCGACCGGGAGCACGAGTCCGCAGCCCGACGCGGCTCGGAGCTGCAAATTCACCGATCCGACCAGTACGACGTACCAGTGCACGCTGCGCGAAAACCTTAAATTCTCCAACGGGCACACGCTGGACGCCGCCGCCGTCAAGCACTCCATCGACCGTATCCAGAAGATCAACGTCAACGGCGGTCCCAACGGACTGCTCGGATCCCTCGGAGAGGTGGAGACCGAAGGGGACCGCACGATCACCTTCCGGCTCACCAAGGCGGACGCCACCTTCCCGTTCATCCTCGCCACGCCCGCGATGTCCCTCGTCGACCCCGCCGAGTACCCGGCGGACAAGCTCCGCGAGGACGGCAAGCTCCTCGGCTCCGGCCCGTACAGCCTGGAGTCGTACACGGAGGGCTCCGAGGCCCGGCTGACGAAGAACCCCACCTACAACGGGTTCGCCGACCGCAAGAACGAAGCCGTCACCATTCGCTACTTCAAGGACTCCGAAGCGATGGTGTCCGCGCTGAAGAACAAGGAGATCGACGTCACCAACCGAGGTCTCACCGCGGAGGAGGTCATCGCCTTGCAGGAGAAGAAGCCGCAGAACGAGGGCCTCCAGGTCGTCGAGACCGTCGGCGCCGACATCCGCTACCTGGTCTTCAACCCCAAGGACCCGGCCTCGGCCAAGCTCCCGGTGCGCCGCGCGATCGCTCAGGTCGTCAACCGTGAGGCGCTCGTCGCCAAGGTCTACCAGGGTACGGCCGAGCCGCTGTACTCCATGGTCCCCAAGGGCATCGCCGGGCACACCACCAGCTTCTTCGACACGTTCGGCGACCCGGACGTCGACAAGGCCAAGGAGATCCTCCGGGAGGCCGGGATCGACGAACCGGTCGAGCTGACCTTCTGGTTCACCACGGACCGCTACGGCTCGTCGACCGCTCCCGAGTTCGCCGAGCTCAAGCGGCAGCTGGACGCGTCGGGACTGTTCAAGATCACGCTGAATAGCAAGCCCTGGAAGGAGTTCCAGGCGGGCTACAAGAACGGCGAGTACCCGGTGTTCGGCCGAGGCTGGTTCCCGGACTTCCCGGACCCGGACAACTTCGTCGCGCCGTTCGTCGGCAAGAACAACGCGCTCGGCACCCCGTACGACAGCCCGGAGATCGCCCAGCAGCTCACGCTGTCCCGCAAGGAGAGCGACCGCGGGGCCGTGTCCAAGCAGTTCGAACGGGCGCAGGACATCCTCGTGGAGGACGTCCGGCTGCTTCCGCTCTGGCAGGGCAAGCTGCACATCGCCGCCAGCGAGGAGATCGCGGGCTGCGAGCGCGCCATGGACCCGCAGACGATCATGCAGGTGTGGGAGCTGCACCGGAAGACCAGCTGGTAGCAGGCCGCGGCCGGGCCCTGTGCCCGGCCGCCGTCGGCGGTTGTCAGTGGTCGCGGGTAGGTTCTGTGATCAGAGAACCGGATCAGAGAACTGATCGCATACCGGAGGTTGTTGACGTGACCGACACCGCCATGCTGCCCGAGTCCTGGCGCGGCGTCCTCGGCGAGGAGCTCCAGAAGCCGTACTTCAAGGAACTCGTCGACTTCGTCGAGGACGAGCGCGCCAAGGGGCCGGTGTACCCGCCGCGCGAGGAGGTCTTCGCCGCGCTGGACGCCACGCCCTTCGACCGGGTCAAGGTGCTGATCCTCGGCCAGGACCCGTATCACGGGGAGGGCCAGGGCCACGGCCTGTGCTTCTCGGTGCGCCCGGGCGTCAAAACCCCGCCCTCCCTGCGGAACATCTACAAGGAGATGCAGGGGGAGCTGGGGCACGCCGTGCCCGACAACGGCTATCTGATGCCGTGGGCCCAGCAGGGCGTCCTGCTGCTCAACGCGGTGCTGACGGTGCGGGCCGGCGAGGCCAACTCCCACAAGGGCAAGGGCTGGGAGAAGTTCACGGACGCGGTGATCAGCGCCGTGGCCTCGCGGCCCGACCCTGCGGTCTTCGTCCTCTGGGGCAACTACGCGCAGAAGAAGCTGCCGCTGATCGACGAGCAGCGCCATGTGGTGGTGAAGGGCGCCCACCCGTCGCCGCTGTCCGCGAAGAAGTTCTTCGGCTCCCGCCCGTTCACGCAGATCAACGAGGCCGTCGCGGCCCAGGGGCACGAGCCCGTCGACTGGCGCATCCTCGACCTCGGCTGACGGTTCGCGCACCTGGCTGACAGGCTCGGGCCCCGCTCCGAGCCTGTGCCGGAAAGCCGGTGGTGGCCGCTAGCGTCTGGAGACGCATGTTCGTGCGATCAAGGCGCTGGAGGCCGCGGTGAGGGAGCAGCACGAGACGTCGGAAGACGCCGTCATGACCAGGATCGGGCAGGCGGTCATACTGCTCCACGCGGGGGACCGCGAGGAGGCGCGGAACCGCTTCGGGGAGCTGTGGACGCAGATCGGTGAGGCCGGCGACCCGCTGCACCGCTGCACCCTCGCGCACTACATGGCGGACACGCAGGACGATCCCGGGGACGAGCTGGCCTGGGACCTGCGGGCGCTGTCCGCGGCGGAGGGGCTGACCGGCGAGCGCCTGGCGTGGCACGACTCGGCGGTCGCGGTGCGCGGTATGTACCCCTCGCTGCATCTGAATCTCGCCGCGGACTATGTGAAGCTGCAGCGCCCGGAGGCCGCGCGCGCCCATCTCGACCGCGCTCGTGCGGCGTCGGACGCCCTGGGCGACGACGGGTACGGGGACGGCGTGCGGGCGGCGATCGCGCGGCTGTACCGGCAGTTGGCCGAAGGCTGACCGGTCGCGCCGCCCGGTCCGGGCTACTCGCCCGTCGCGCCGTCTATCTGCTCGCGGATGAGATCGGCGTGCCCGTTGTGGCGGGCGTACTCCTCGATCATGTGGGTGTAGATCCAGCGGAGGCTGAACGGCTCACCTGCCTGCCCCTTCCGCGTCGAGACGTCGTCGAGCGTGCGGGACGCGGCCGCCTCGCGGGCCTTGGCGATCTCGGCCCGCCACGTGGCATGCGCCTCGTTCCAGGTGTCCTGCTCCCCGACATGGAATTCGCCGTCGGGGTCCGCCTCGGAGTAGTGGAGAGGCGGGGCCTGCTCATCCGCCAGCACCCGCCGGAACCAGTGGCGTTCGACGTCCGCCAGATGCCGTACGAGGCCGAGGAGCGAGAGCTCGGAGGGCGCGAGGGGAGCCCGGCGCAGCTGTGCGTCGTCGAGCCCCGCGCACTTCATGGCCAGTGTCTCGCGGTGGTAGTCGAGAAAGCCCTCCAGCATGGCGCGCTCGCCGGCGACGGTGGAGGGTTCGGTACGAAGATCGGTGGTCGTCATGACGGGCATCCTCGCGGATCGGTCCGAGCCGTGGCCAGGCATTAACCGGCGGGCGTGCCGTGATCCCGGTCCGTGCCGTGATCCCCCTTCGTGCGTGGACCCTCCTCCGTGCGTCGGTCCCCGTCCGTGCCGCGAATCCCGTTCGCGCGCCCGTCCGCGTCCGCGTCCCCGAGCATGCCGCGGAGCAGTTCCCGGAAGCCCTTCCTGAGCTCGGCCCTGCCGGGCACCTGCGCGTGGTACGACCCGGCCGCGCACGAGAACATCAGCCCCTCGCACCACGCCACCAGCGACAGGGCGTGCCGCTCCGGCTCGGCAGAGCCGGCTCCCGTCATCAACGCCACCAGCGGCTCGCGGAACGCCGCGCCCGTGCGGTCGTAGTACGCGCGCAACTCGGGTCTGCGGGTGGCCTCCAGGGCCAATTCGTAGCGGGCCACCAGCAGCCCCGGGTGATCGGTGAGATAGCGGTGGAGGGCGAGGGCCAGCGCGTCGGTCAGGTCGTGCGCGCCGCCCCGGGGGACCGGCATCTCGTCCGGGGCGAGCACCTGCGCCTCACGCTCCGCCAGGCGGCGCACGGCCGCTTCGAGGAGCGCCTGCCGGGTGCGGGCGTGGTTCGACGTCGAGCCCTGCGGCAGCCCGGCCACCTCGTCCACCGCCCGGTGGGTGAGCCCGCGCATGCCCCGCTCGGCGAGGAGGGTCAGCGCGGCGTCGGCGATCAGTTCGGGGCGGGCGGTGGCGGACGTGCGTGCGGTCATGGGGACAACCTATCTCGCGCACTACATCTGTAGTACGGTGACGAGGTCACTACAGATGTAGTACCGAGGAGGAGTCATGGGCCGGACCCGCGCTCGGCGTGCCGTCGTCGTCGGAGGCGGCATCGGCGGACTCACCGCCGCCGTCGCCCTGCATCAGCAGGGCTGGGACATCACGGTTCTGGAGCGCTCCGCCGCCCTCACCCCCGTCGGCGCCGGAATCGGCCTCGCCCCCAACTCGCAGCGCGCCCTCGACGTCATCGGCCTCGGCGAGCAGGTCAGGTCCCTCTCCGCCTGGCAGGGCGACGGCGGTCTGCGCACCCCCCGGGGCCGCTGGCTGAACCGCACCGACAGCGCCGTCACCACCGAGCGCTTCGGCGGCCCGCTCGTCCTGCTGCACCGCTCGACCCTCGTGGACATCCTGACCTCCGCACTGCCCGGCGGAGCCGTAAGGACCGGAGCGAGCGCCACCCTCACGGACGCGGGCGACGAAGGGCGCCCGGCCGTCGTCACCACCCCCGGTGGCGACCTGGAGGCCGACCTCGTCGTCGCCGCGGACGGCATCAACTCCGCCGTGCGCCACGCGCTGTTCCCCGCCCACCCCGGGCCGCGGTACTCCGGCTTCACCACCTGGCGCCTCGTCGCCCCCGCACCCGGCCGGCCCTTCGCCCCGCACGAGACCTGGGGACGTGGCCGCATCTGGGGCACCCAGCCGCTGAAGGACGGACGCATCTACGCCTACGCCGCCGCCGTGACACCCGCCGGCGGGCGCGCCCCGGACAGCGAGAAGGCCGAGCTGCTCCGCCGCTTCGGCGACTGGCACGAGCCCATTCCCGGCATCATCGCGGCCGCCGAGCCCCACGGAGTGCTGCGCCACGACGTGCACCACATGGCCGAGGCGCTGCCCGCCTATCACCACGGCCGGGTCGCCCTCGTCGGCGACGCGGCCCATGCCATGCAGCCCACCCTCGGCCAGGGCGGCAACCAGGCCATCGAGGACGCGATCGTGCTCGCCCACCACGCGGGCCGCGGCCACGTCGTCCGCGGCCTGCCCGTGTACACCCGGGACCGGCTGCCGCGCACCATGGGGATCGTGCGGCAGGCCACGAGGACCGGCCGCATGGCCATGCTGAGCAGCCCCGCCGCCGTCGCCGTGCGCGACACACTCGTCGCGGCCGTCTCCCGCTTCGGCCCCGGCCTCGTCCTGCGCAGCTTCGACGGCATCGCCGACTGGCGGCCGCCGCAGCACACGTATGCTGCCGGAACGGCGGGGACACACACGGCAACGCGATGACGCGAGAGGGAGGCCAACGGTGAAGGTCGGCTGTATCGGGCTGGGAGACATCGCGCAGAAGGCGTACCTGCCGGTGCTCACCACCCGCGCGGATGTCGAACTGCATCTGCACACCCGCACCCCGGCCACCCTCGACCGGATCGCGGCGGCCCACCACATCCCCGGGGCGCACTGCCACACCACCCTGGACTCGCTCCTCGCCCAGGACCTCGACGCCGCGTTCGTGCACGCCCCCACGCCCGTCCACCCCGAGCTCGTGGCGCGGCTGCTGGAGGCCGGCGTACCGACGTACGTCGACAAGCCGCTCGCCTACGAACTCGCCGAATCCCAGCGTCTGGTGGAGCTCTCCGAGCGGACCGGCACGAGCCTCGCCGTCGGCTTCAACCGCCGCTTCGCCCCCGGCTACGCCCAGTGCCTCGAGCACCCGCGCGAGATCGTCCTCATGCGCAAGAACCGCATCGGCCTCCCCGAGGACCCGCGCACCCTCGTCCTCGACGACTTCATCCATGTCGTCGACACCCTCCGCTTCCTCCTCCCCGGCCCGGTCGAGCACACCGACGTGCGGGCGCGGATCCGCGACGGACTCATGCATCACGTCGTCCTGCAGCTCTCCGGCGACGGTTTCACCGCGATCGGCATGATGAACCGGCTGAACGGCTCCACCGAGGAGATCCTCGAAGTCGCAGGCCAGGACGCCAAGCGGGAGGTCGTGAATCTCGCGGACGTCATCGACCACAAGGGTCAGCCCACCGTGCGGCGGCGCGGCGACTGGGTACCGGTGGCACGCCAGCGCGGCATCGAGCAGTGCGTGTCCGCCTTCCTCGACGCCGTCCGCGCGGGCAAGTTCCTCAGTGCCCAGGACGCACTGCTGAGCCATGAGCTGTGTGAGCGGGTGGTTCGGCAGTCTCTGGAGCAGGCTTCCTGAGAGCGCGCAGGCCCTCGCTCGCGCACAGCGCCGCCAGCACCGCCAGCGCGCCGTACACCGGCCAGTCGCCGAGCCGGACGTACGGCGTCGTGCCCCGGGCGAGCGGCACCTCGTACACGGCGGCGGTACGGGCATCCGTGCCCAGCCGCTCACCCAGGGGCTCACCCTCGGGCCCGTACACGGCGCTGATGCCCGTGAGCGTGGCGTGCACCATCGGCCTGCCGGTCTCCGCGGCCCGCAGCGCCGCGAGCGAGGCATGCTGCGCGGGCGCCCAGCTGTCCTGGAAGGTCGACGTCGCGGACTGCGCGACCAGCAGCTGGGTACCGCTCCTGACCAGCCGGCGGCTCATGTCGGGGAACGCCGACTCGAAGCAGACCAGCGGCCCCACGCGCAGCCCGGCGCTGCCCTCGCCGTCCTGCAGCACCATCACGGACTGCCGGCTGCCGCGCATGCGGTCCTCGCCGGCAGCCTTGCCCACCGACGTGGCCCAGCCCAGCACCGCACGGGCCGGGACGTACTCACCGAACGGGACCAGCCGCATCTTGTCGTAGCGGTCCCCGGTCGGCCCGTCCGGGCCCACCAGCACCGTGGTCTTGAAGATTCTCCCGCTCGCTCCGCCGGGGGGACCCCCAGGCCGTTCGTCCGAGCGCCGCGCGTCCACATTGACCAGCACGTCGGCGCCCACCTCACGGGACACCGCGGCGAGCCGCGCCGCGTAATCGGGCCGCGCCGCCAGATCCACACCGACGCTGCTCTCGCCCCACACCACGAGATCCACGTCGCGGCCCGCCAGCTCCCGGGTGAGCTGCTCGCCGCGGGCGAAGCGCCGGTCGGCGCCGCCGACCCCGTTGACGACCCCCGGCTGGACGACGGCGACCCGGACCATGTCGCCGCTCCGCTCGGGCCGCGGCGACCACAGCCACACCGCCCCGACGGCCAGCGCGCACGCGCAGGCGCCCGCCACCGCGGGGACGCGCGCCGTCGGGACGGCCAGGAGCAGCGCCACCGCCGTGTTCACCGCCACCACCAGCAGGCTCACCAGCCACACCCCGCCCACCGAGGCGAGCCGCAGCGCGGGCGGCACCTCCCACTGACTGGCCCCGAGCAGGCCCCACGGGCCGCCCAACCCCTCCCAGGACCTGACCAGTTCGACCATCAGCCAGCCCGACGGCACGACGGCGATCGCGGCGGCGGCCCGGCCCGCCGACGGCGCTCCGACCGCCTTGCCCGCCGCGCCCAGCATCGAGCGGACCAGCCACCCCCAGGGCGCCCACAGCAGCCCGAGCAGCGCCGCGATCAGCAGGATGAACACATGGAGGTTCGGCATCAGCCAGTGGTGCATCGCCAGCATGAAACCGGTGCCGCCGAGCCAGCCGTCCAGCATCGCGCGCCGGCCCGTCGCAGCCGTACGGATCAGCAGCAGCCACGGCACGAGCGCGACATACGCGAACCACCACAGCCCCGGCGCCGGAAAGGCGAGCGCGGGCAGCGCGCCCGCCACGAACACGCCAGCGCCACGCCACCACGGGGACGACGGCAGCCTCGTCAGCTGCTCCCGCCGGCCGACCGGAACCCGCATACCGCGCCTCCTCGCCCAGACCCGAGGGCCCGGAGCCCCGGGAGCAGTGTGCCTCCAGTGTGAAGGAGAGGCGCGCACCGGGACAGTGCCCGGGTGATCGGCCGGGCCGGCCGGCGGCCGCGGATCGGTGGGTGGCACCGGAACAGTGGGTGGCACCGGAGGAGTCGGTGGCCGTGGATCAGGCCGCGGCTCCGGGTCGGGCGGCGGCCCCGGATCCACCGGTGGACTCGGATCAGTCGGTGGCAGCGGCCAGGAAAGCGGCGTGCCGCCACTTCTCGTGCACGGTCACCGAACGGAGCCGCCACCCACTGTCCGTACGCGCGAGACCGAACGCGTACCGCCCGCCCGAGACGAAGTCGTCCCCCGACTCCAGCCGCATCGGATTGACGTAGTCGGCCTGGACGTCCGCCCCGTCGCCCGGATAGCCGCCGAGGTCCTGGATGCGCACCCGCCGGTTGACGATCAGATGCTGCCGTACGGGAAACAGCCGCATCGTCTCCGCCAGCCAGTCCGCGACCTCCGCCGCAGGGCCCTCTATACCGCCGGAGCCGCGGTAGTCGGCACGGCCGTCCGGGGTGAACAGGGCCCGGTAGCCGGTCCAGTCGGCGTCGTCCACGGCCACCGCGTAGCCGGTGATCACGTCGTCGATCGCCAGCCGGTCCATCACCGTCGCGAGATTCACGCGCTGCGTCATCGGCCAAGTGTGGGTCAGCGGACGCGTCACGCCAAGAGGCCATGCAGGATCCGGGATCACTTCCGGTAACGGCCGACGGGCTCGCCGCGGCGGACCGCTCCGGGCGCGCGGGCGGCCGGGTGGTCGGCATGGGCGGAGGAGCTCAGCTGCCAGGGCACGCTCGTGACCATGACCCCGGGGGTGAAGAGGAGCCGGCTCTTCAGCCACAGCGCGGACTGGTTGTGCAGCAGGTTCTCCCACCAGTGCCCGACGACGTACTCCGGGATGAAGACGGCGACGACGTCCCGGGGGCTCTCGCGCCTGATGGAGCGGACGTACACCAGCACCGAACTGGTGATCTCCCGGTACGGGGAGTCGAGGATCTTGAGCGGTACCTCGATGCCGTACTCCTCCCACTGCCGCTGCAGGGCCGCTGACGCATCCCGGTCGACGGCGACGGTCAGCGCCTCCAGCCGGTCCGGACGGAGGGCACGGGCGTAGGCGAGCGCGCGCAGGGTGGGCTTGTGCAGGGTGGAGACCAGCACGATCGCCAGCACCCGGGAGGGCGGGCGCAGTTCGGCGCGCGGGTCGGTGACCGCGAGCTCGGCCGCCGTGTGGTCGTAGTGGCGGCGGATGCCCCGCATCGTCACCCACAGCACGATCCCGGCGAGCACCGCGAGCCAGGCGCCCTGGGTGAACTTGGTGGCGAGCACGATGGCCAGCACCACACAGGTGACGACCGCGCCGGTCGCGTTGATGATCCGGGCGATGTGGTGGCGCCGGCGCACGGCGCGGTCGGTCTCCGTGCGCAGCTCCCGGTTCCAGTGCCGGACCATGCCGGTCTGCGAGAGCGTGAAGGAGGTGAACACGCCCAGGATGTACAGGTGGATGAGGCTGGTGACATTCGCCTTGTACGTCCACAGGAGCAGTCCAGCCACGATCGCGAGGGCCAGGATGCCGTTGGAGAAGGCCAGCCGGTCACCGCGGTTGTGCAGCTGCCGCGGCAGGTAGCGGTGCTGGGCGAGGATCGAGGCGAGCAGCGGGAAGCCGTTGAAGGCGGTGTTCGCCGCGAGGATCAGCACGAGTGCGGTGGCGGCCTGGACGTAGTAGAAGCCGAAGCTGCTCTCGCCGCCGAAGACCGAAGCCGCCAGCTGGGCGATCACCGTGCGCTGGGTGTAGTTCTCGCAGTCGGGCAGCCCCGTCAGGCTGCAGCTGTCCTCGGCGATGCGCACCTTGGCGACGATCGCGAGCGTCGTGACACCGACGAACATCGTGATGGCGATGAGGCCCATGGCGGCCATGGTGGTGGCCGCGTTCTTCGGCTTGGGCTTGCGGAAGGCCGGCACGCCGTTGGAGATCGCCTCGACTCCGGTCAGGGCCGTGCAGCCACTGGAGAACGCGCGCAGGACCAGCATGACCAGAGCCAGACCCATCAGGTTCGCGTCGGCCGGATCCGGTTCGATGCCGTACGCGGCGGTCGGGGCGACGGGAGCGTCACCGAGCAGATAGCGGAGCAGTCCCGTCCCGCACATGATCAGCACGCCGGCGATGAACAGGTAGGTCGGGGCGGCGAACGCGCGGCCCGACTCCCGCACCCCGCGCAGATTCGTCGCGGTGAGGAGGGCGACGAAGACGAGCGCCATCAGCACCCGGTACTCGGCCAGTTCCGGAATGGCCGAGATGATGTTGTCTACGCCGGAGGCCACGGACACGGCGACGGTCATCACGTAGTCGACGAGCAGAGAGGCGGCGACCACGAGGCCCGCGGAGGGGCCCAGATTGGTGGAGGCCACCTCGTAGGAGCCGCCGCCGCTCGGATATGCGTGGACCACCTGGCGGTACGAGAGGACGACGACCGTCATCAGCGCCACGACCGCGGCCGCGATCCAGGGCGTGAAGTGCAGATAGGCCAGGCCGCCGAGTGTGAGCACGAGCAGGATCTCCTGGGTGGCGTACGCGACCGAGGAGAGCGGGTCCGAGGCGAAGATCGGCAGCGCGAGCCGTTTCGGCAGCAGTGTCTCGCCCAGCTCCTCGCTGCGCAGCGCGCGCCCGATGACCAGCCGTTTCAGGATCGCCGTGACGTTGAACACGGCGTGAGCGTATGCGGCACACCCTCGCTCGCCTCGACCCGCCGCGCCGGGCGCACACGGGCGACAGCCACCGGGCGGGCGCGGGGGCCCTCGGCCTCAGCCCGCCGATTCGCCTGCGTGAGGGCTGAGCGTGTCCGTGCCGACGAGGACGAAGAGAAGGATGCCGAGCAGGATCCGGTAGATGACGAAGGGCATGAAGCTCTTGGTGGTGATGAACTTCATGAACCAGGCAATCACCGCATATCCGACAGCGAAGGCGATGATCGTCGCGAAAATGGTCGGCCCCCACGACACATGCCCGCCCGCGCCGGCGTCCTTGAGCTCGAACAGGCCGGATGCGAGCACCGCCGGGATGGCGAGCAGGAACGAGTAGCGGGCCGCGGCCTCGCGGGTGTAACCCATCAGCAGACCGCCACTGATCGTGGCGCCCGAGCGGGAGACGCCCGGAATCAGGGCCATCGCCTGGCAGAGGCCGTAGATCAGACCGTCCTTGACGGTCAGCTCCTCCAGTGACTTCCGGTGCTTGATCGCGCGGTGCTTGCCGCCCGTCTCGTCGCGGGCCGCCAGGCGGTCGGCGATGCCGAGCACGATGCCCATCACGATGAGCGTGGTGGCGATCAGCCGCAGATCCCGGAAGGGGCCCTCGATCTGGTCCTTGAGCGTGACGCCGAGCACTCCGATCGGGATCGAGCCGATGATCACGAGCCAGCCCATCTGCGCGTCGTGATCACGGCGCATGGCCTTGTTCGTCAGGGAGCGGAACCAGGCGGAGACGATGCGGGCGATGTCCTTGCGGAAGTAGATCAGGACGGCCGTCTCCGTACCGATCTGGGTGATCGCGGTGAACGCCGCACCCGGGTCGTGCCAGCCTGCGAACGCCGCCGTCAGGCGCAGATGCGCGCTGGACGAGATGGGCAGGAACTCGGTCAGCCCCTGGACGAGCCCGAGGATGAGTGATTCGAACCACGACATGAAAGCTAAGCCATCCAAGTGCTGGTCAGGTTGGAATGTACGGTGCGGACCGCGATCATGCGTCCGGCCCGTGGCAGCGTAGCGTCATCGGATTTCCGGCCTGCGGGCGGGCTGTCGCACAGGGCCCCCGCGCAAGATCAACCCCCGGCCGCCCTTCCTGAGTCGGCAGTTGCACGCCGGCCGGGTCCGCAGGTCGGGACGGCGCTCCGTGACGCGGCGGCGGTGCTCCGCGGTCCGCGGCGTCAACTCGGCTTTCCGGGCGAGGAGATGGCGCGGTGGGGGCGCAGACCCCGCCGTCCGGTGGGCCTCAGTCGTCCGTGGGGCCCGACACCGTCCAGCCCGGCGTGCGGACGTGCGCGGTGAGGGTGTCCGGGGTCGCCTCGTCGCCGCAGGACGCGCAGACGACGACCGGGGTGAGCTGCTCGCCGCAGGAGTGCTCCAGGGCCATCGGGGGGTGTTCCGCGAGGTGCCGGTCGCCCCAGGCCATCAAGGTCAGCAGGACGGACTGCAGTTCGCGGCCGGCCTCCGTCGGGACGTACTCGAAGCGCTGCGGGCGCTCGCTGTACGGAACCTTCTTCAGCACCCCGGCCTCGACGAGGCGGCGCAGCCGGGCGGTGAGGACGTCGCGAGGGGCACCGGTGTTGCGGGCGATCCGGTCGAAACGGCGGACGCCGAGGAAGACCTCGCGCAGGACGAGCAGGGCGTACTTCTCGCCGACGAGAGTGAGCGTGTCGGCGATGGAACAGGGTCGCGAGGCCTTCATGGGTCCAGCTTAGAGGGGGTGGGTTGGAATTCCCAACCTACTTGGATACCGTTGGGTAGCCGGTGAGTCCAGTTTTCCAACTCACGCACGCTCCGCGCGCAGCGGTGTCGTGCCGTGCCGTGAACGAGGAGCGCGCTCCATGCGTGATGCCGTCATCGTCGAAGCAGTCCGTACGCCGATCGGGAAGGGCAAGCCGAACGGTGCGCTCGCACAGATTCACCCGGTCGCGCTGCTCTCCCACACCCTCAGGGCCCTCGTCGAGCGCAGCGGAATCGATCCGGCCCTCGTCGACGACGTGGTCGGCGGCACCGTCGACCAGGTCGGCGAGCAGGCCATGAACACCACGCGGTACGCGTGGCTGGGCGCCGGGTTCCCCGAGTCCGTGCCCGCCACGACGGTCGACCGCCAGTGCGGCTCGTCCCAGCAGGCCGTGCACTTCGCGGCGCAGGGCGTCATGGCCGGGGCGTACGACGTCGTCATCGCCTGCGGGGTCGAGTCGATGAGCCGCGTACCGATGTGGTCGAACGTGCCGCCTGGCGCCGACCCCTTCGGGCCGGGGGTCGCCGAGCGGTATCCGGAGGGGCTGGTGCCGCAGGGGATCAGCGCCGAGCTCATCGCCGCGAAGTGGTCCATCGGGCGTGAGGCGATGGACGCGTTCGCGGTGACCTCGCACGAGCGGGCGGCCGCGGCCTGGGCGGACGGGCTCTTCGACGCCGAGGTCGCGCCGGTCGCCGGGCTGACCAGGGACGAGAGCGTGCGGCCGGGAACGACGGCCGAGGTCCTGGCCGGGCTGCGGCCCGCCTTCGGGGACCCGGCCTTCGCCGAGCGCTTCCCGCAGATCGAGTGGTCGGTCACGGCGGGCAACAGCAGCCCCGTGAACGACGGGGCCTCGGCGGTGCTCATCATGTCGGGCGACACCGCCGAGCGCCTCGGTCTGCGGCCGCTCGCCCGGCTGCACAGCTTTGCCGTGACCGGCTCCGATCCGCTGCTGATGCTGACCGGAGTGCTCCCGGCCACGGAGAAGGTGCTGAAGCGCGCCGGGCTCGCCCTCGACGACATCGACCTCTTCGAGGTCAACGAGGCCTTCGCGAGCGTCGTCCTCGCGTGGCTGCAGGAGACGGGCGCGGATCCGTCGCGGCTCAACGTCCACGGCGGGGCGCTGGCCCTCGGGCATCCGCTCGGTGCGAGCGGTACCCGCCTGATGACCACGCTCGTCCATGCGATGCGAGCGCGTGGCGCGCGCTACGCGCTGCAGACGATGTGCGAGGCGGGCGGGCTCGCGAACGCGACGATCCTGGAGGCGGTGTAGGCGCTGTACGTCCCGCAGGTCCCGCGCACGCGGGGCGCGGGGACGCCTTCGGCGGGCTTGTCCCCGCCCCGCCCCTCGATCCGGGGCTTCGCCCCAGAACCCCCGGGGGCGTTCCCGGTCTCCGCGGGTGGCCCGCGTGTCCGTCCTCAAGCGCCGGACGGGCTTGATCGGTGCGTCCGGTACCGGTGGGTCGGACGGGCTTGACAGGCGCCGGGCCCGACGGGGAGGCGGGATCCCTCCTCAAGCGCCGTACGGGCTGCACGGGAGTCCAGCGCCTCCATGCCCGCGGGATCCGGGGCGGAGCCCCACGCTGCGGAGTCGCAGAGCGACACTGCGGGAGGGCGGGGCGCGGGGAGGGAGCCCGCCGCAGGCGTCCGGTTCGACGCGTCCGACGGGTCCGACGGGGTTCGACGGGGTCAGGTGGCGCGCAGGCGGTGGCGTTTGCGCCAGGCCAGGAGCGCGCCGGCCGCGGCCGAGACCGCGATGAAGCCCGTCGCCGCGAGGAAGGCCGGCGAGGTCGGCGAGGCCGCGCGGCTGCCCGCCACGACGTAGGCCGCCGTGTTGGGGATCGAGCCGAGTGCCGTCGCCAGGAGGAAGGGCACGTAGCCCATGCGGGACACCGCGGCGCAGTAGTTGGCAGCCGCGAAGGGAATGCCGGGGAAGAGCCGCAGGGCCAGCATGGAGCGGAAACCGTGCCGGCTGAGCTGGCCGTCCGCCGCGGTCAGCCAGCGGCCGCGCAGCAGGGGCCGCAGCGCGTCCTGCCCCAGCACGCGGCCCAGGGTGAACGCGATGCCCGCGCCGATGACCGTTCCGGCGAGCGCGGCGGCAAGGCCCGCCTGGGAGCCGAAGAGCGCGCCCGCGGCCAGGTTCAGCAGGGGCCGCGGCACGAACGCCGCCGTGCACAGGCCGTACGCCGCGCCGAAGAGGACCACCGCCGCGCCGCCGCTCATCTGGAACGGCCGCTCCGCGGCGAGCAGCCGCTGCGGCTCGTACAGCACCATCGCGGAGGCCGCGCACGCCAGCAGCAGCACGAGCAGCGCCAGCCGGGCCCAGGGGGAGACGAGGGCCCGGCTGCAGCGGAGAGCGAGGCCGTCGCGCGGCCCGGGGACGGGGTCGAGCATCCGGGGAGAGTAACCGACACACCCCGCTGATCGCCGTAACCTGTGCCGCATGACGCCCCCGGCCACCCCGCGCAGCGCCCTCGCCGACACCGTGCTGGAGCGGCTCACCACCACGTACGCCGCCGCGGCCGACCCGGCCAGGGCCGTGGAGGCCGCCGCGTACATGAAGGACGTCGCGCCGTTCCTCGGCATCCGCACACCCGAGCGGCGCGCCCTGTCCCGGACCGTCCTCGACGGCACCCCGCGACCGGCCGAGGCCGACTGCACGGCCGTCGCACTCCGCTGTTGGGCGCTGCCCGAGCGCGAGTACCACTACTTCGCCGTCGACTATCTGGGCCGCCACGTCGGACGCTGCTCCTCCGGATTCCTGCCGGTCGTCCGGCACCTCATCACCACCGTCTCCTGGTGGGACACCGTCGACGCACTCGCCTCGCACGTCGTCGGCGGACTCGTCGCCGCCGATCCGCGGCTGGTGCCCGTCATGGACGAGTGGATCGAGGACGACGACCTCTGGATCGCCCGCACCGCCCTGCTCCACCAGCTCCGCCACAAGGGCGCCACCGACGCGGAACGGCTCTTCCGGTACTGCCTCCGCCAGTCCGGCCACAGCGACTTCTTCATCCGCAAGGCGATCGGCTGGAGCCTGCGCGAGTACGCCAAGACCGACCCGGACGCGGTGCGCGACTTCGTCACCGGCGCCCGCGACCGGCTCGCGCCGCTCTCCGTGCGGGAAGCGCTGAAGAACCTGTAGGCGCCCCGTAGCGCCGATGGCGCCCGGTGAACCAGCCGACCGCGGCGGGATATCGGCCGATGGCGCCCGGTGAACCAGCCGACGGCGGCGGGATATCGGCCGATGGCGCCCGGTGAACCAGCCGACCGCGGCGGGATATCGGCCGATGGCGCCCGGTGAACCAGCCGACGGCGGCGGGATATCGGCCGATGGCGC
>NZ_JBSFDW010000011.1:22017-202942 GCF_053594115.1 Streptomyces sp. NPDC001970
GCGGCGGGATATCGGCCGATGGCGCCCGGTGAACCAGCCGACGGCGGCGGGATATCGGCCGATGGCGCCCGGTGAACCAGCCGACGGCGGCGGGATATCGGCCGATGGCGCCCGGTGAACCAGCCGACGGCGGCGGGATATCGGCCGATGGCGCCCGGTGAACCAGCCGACGGCGGCGGGAAATCGGCCGACGGCGCCCGGTGAACCAGCCGACCGCGGCGGGATATCGGCCGATGGCGCCCGGTGAACCAGCCGACGGCGGCGGGAAATCGGCCGACGGCGCCCGGTGAACCAGCCGACCGCGGCGGGAAAACCATTCGACGCGGGCCGTCCGCGGCAGCGATCATCGACGCATGTTCCGGCTCGCCTTCTCCGCAGCGCCGTCCGCAGTCGCGGACGCGCCGAAGGCTGCCGCTTTCCCCGCGGGCGCAGCGGCCGTCGCCGCAGCCGCTGTCGCGGCGCCCCTCGACGGCGCCCGAAGCTGACCCTTCCCGGACTGTCCGGCGGACCCCGTAGGGGGAGGGTCGGTACGGCCCAGGGGTCCCCCTCCACGTGGAGTCCACTCTTCGAGTTCCGGGAAGGAACTGCGTCAGCCATGCCCAAGACGGCATACGTGCGGACCAAGCCGCACCTCAACATCGGCACCATGGGCCACGTCGACCACGGCAAGACCACCCTCACCGCCGCCATCACCAAGGTCCTCAGCGAGCGCGGCACCGGCACGTTCGTGCCGTTCGACCGGATCGACCGGGCCCCGGAGGAGGCCGCCCGCGGCATCACCATCAACATCTCGCACGTCGAGTACGAGACCGACACCCGGCACTACGCACACGTCGACATGCCCGGTCACGCCGACTACGTCAAGAACATGGTCACCGGCGCCGCTCAGCTCGACGGGGCGATCCTCGTGGTCTCCGCGCTCGACGGGATCATGCCGCAGACCGCCGAGCACGTCCTGCTGGCCCGTCAGGTCGGCGTCGACCACATCGTCGTCGCGCTCAACAAGGCCGACGCCGGCGACCCCGAGCTGACCGACCTCGTCGAGCTGGAGGTCCGCGAGCTGCTCACCGCGCACGGGTACGGCGGCGACTCCGTGCCCGTCGTCCGGGTCTCCGGGCTCAGGGCCCTGGAGGGCGACCCACGCTGGACGGGGGCGATCGAGGCGCTGCTGGACGCGGTGGACACGTACGTGCCGATGCCCGTGCGGTACACGGACGCGCCGTTCCTGCTGCCGGTGGAGAACGTGCTCACCATCACCGGGCGCGGCACCGTCGTCACCGGCGCCGTCGAGCGCGGCACAGTGCGCGTCGGCGACCAGGTGGAGGTGCTCGGTGCGGACGTCACGACCGTCGTCACCGGCCTGGAGACCTTCGGCAAGCCGATGGAGTCCGCCGAAGCGGGCGACAACGTGGCGCTGCTGCTGCGCGGAGTGCCGCGCGACGCGGTGCGCCGCGGGCATGTGGTCGCGGCGCCGGGCAGCGTCACACCGAGCCGCCGCTTCACCGCGCAGGTGTACGTCCTGTCCGGTCGCGAGGGCGGCCGTACGACCCCGATCGGCACCGGCTACCGACCGCAGTTCTACATCCGGACCGCGGACGTCGTCGGGGACGTCGACCTCGGCGAGACGGCGGTCGCGCGCCCCGGCGACACGGTCACGATGACCGTCGAGCTCGGTCGCGACATCCCGCTGGAGCCCGGACTCGGCTTCGCGATCCGCGAAGGCGGGCGCACGGTCGGCGCCGGCACGGTGACCGGACTGGTCTGAGCCACTCGGCTCCGCAGGGTCCGCCTCCCGCCACATGCGGGGGGCGGACCCACCCCGCAGGCGCCACACTGCTGCCATGGCGGAGAAGGACGACGACGCGAAGAAGAACGGGAACCGGACGGCGCTGGTACTCGGCGGTGGCGGGCTCGCCGGCATCGGCTGGGAGATCGGCATCCTTCACGGGCTCGCCAGTGCCGGCGCCGACCCGACCGGCGCCGATCTCATCGTCGGCACGTCGGCGGGCTCGGTCGTCGGCGCGCAGCTCACCTCGGGCCGGCTGACCCTGCCGGAGCTGTACGAGCGTCAGCTGAGCGACCCCGAGGGGGAGGTGCCCGCGGGTATGGGCCCGGCCGTGCTCGCCCGCTACCTCTGGGGCGTCCTGCGGTCACGCGACACCGAGGCGTACGGGGCCCGCATGGGCCGTCTCGCGCTGTCGACCCGCACCGAACCGGAGGAGGTGCGGCGCGCCGTCTTCACCGAGCGGCTGCTCGCGCACGAGTGGCCGCGGGCACGCAGGCTGGTCGTCACGGCCGTGGACGCGGTGACCGGCGAGTTCCGGGCGTTCGACCGGGAGAGCGGGGTGGGGCTCATCGACGCGGTCGGCGCGAGCTGCGCCGTCCCCGGCGTCTGGCCGCCCGTCACGATCGACGGGCGGCGCTTCATCGACGGCGGAGTCCGTTCCTCGACCAACGCCGACCTGGCCCTCGGCTACGACACCGTGGTCATCGTCGCCCCCATCGCCGTCGGTGGCGGGCCGGTCATCTCCGCCCGGACGCAGGCCGCCCTGCTCGCCGCCGCGGGGGCGCGCGTGCTCCTGATCACGCCGGACCGGGCCGCCCGCAAGGCGTTCGGGCGCAATGTCCTGGACCCTGCGCGACGGGCCCCCTCCGCCCGCGCCGGCCTGGCCCAGGCGACGGCCCACGCGGACGAGGTCCGCCGTCTCTGGCCCGGGTGACGGGCTCGGGCACCCTGGCCGCCCGAGTGCAGCGAGCCGGTCCGACCGTCCTCGAGCGCCGGACGGGCTTGATGTGTGTCCGGTACCGGGTGACGGGCTCGGGCACCCTGGCCGCCCGAGTGCAGCGAGCCGGTCCGACCGTCCTCGAGCGCCGGACGGGCCTGATGTGTGTCCGGTACCGGGTGGTGGGCGCGGGTGTCCGTTTTCGAGCGCCGGACGGACCGGGTGGGCGCGCCGTATCCGTGCGACGGGCGGTGTCCGTCGGGCGGACAATGGGCGGGTGAACGAGTCCATACCCGTCGTCCGCGCCGTCGATCACGGCACCGCCAAGCTCATGCCGGACGTGGACCGGGAGCGGGCCTGGCTGCTGACCGTGGACGGGGCGCCGCAGTCGTACGTCGATCTGGACGAGCCCACGCACCTCGAGTTCGAGTACGCGCGCAGGCTGGCCCATGTCGTCGACTGCGTCGCCGCCGCGGGTGCGCCCCTCGACGTCCTGCACCTCGGCGGCGGGGCCCTGACGCTTCCCCGCTACGTCGCGGTGACCAGGCCCGGCTCGCGGCAGGACGTCGTGGAGGCGGACCGGGGGCTGCTCGCGCTCGTCGCCGAGCACCTGCCGCTGCCGCCCGGCGCGGGGATCGCCGTGCACGGCGCCGACGCCCGCGAGTGGCTCGAGCGGGCCCCGGCGGATTCGGCCGACGTCCTGATCGCCGATGTGTTCGGCGGGTCGCGGGTGCCCGCGCACCTCACATCGGGCGAGTACGCACGGGCCGCGGAGCGCGTCCTGCGCCCCGGAGGGGTCTACGCCGCCAACCTCGCCGACGGTGCTCCTTTCGGCTTCCTCCGCTCCCAGCTGGCCACCTTCGCCGCGGAGTTCGAGGAGCTGGCGCTCATCGCCGAGCCCGCGATGCTGCGCGGCCGCAGGTTCGGCAACGCCGTACTGCTCGCGTCGCACCGCGCGATCGACACGGCGGTACTCGCCCGTCGCACCGCGTCCGACGCCTTCCCGGCCCGCGTCGAGCACGGCGAGGCCCTTCGGCGCCTCATCGGGGATGCGCGTGCGGTGCGGGACGAGGACGCAGTCGCGTCACCCGAGCCGCCCGACGGGGCCTTCGGCATCGGCTGAGAGCGCCGCCGCCTCCCGTCCGGTCACATGCCGCGTACGCCTCGTCAGATTCCGTACGTCGGGGACCAGCAGCACCAGCGCGGTCACCAGCACGATCAGCGCCGCGCACCCCCACAGCGCCTGCTCCCGGCCGAACAGGCCCTCCGCGGGTCCCGCCAGCGCCGTGGACAGGGGCAGCATCGCCGTCGAGCCGAACCAGTCGTACGCGGAGACCCGGGACAGCTTCTCCTCCGGGATCTCCTGGTGCAGCGTGGTCATCCACGCGACGCCGAACACCTCGATCGCGACACCGCTGGCGAACATCACCACGGCCAGCGGACCGAACGACAGCGGAACGGCGAGCGCGGCCGAGGGCAGCGCCAGCGGAAAGACGCACAGGGTGCCCACGAGCAGCATCCGCCGCGGCTTCCACCGCATCATCAGCAGCGCCCCGCCCAGCGTGCCCAGTCCGAACGCCGCCAGAGCCAGGCCCCACGGCCGCGCGCCGCCCAGTGACTCCGCGGCGACCAGCGGCCCGTAGACCGAATCGGCCGCGCCGACGACGGCGACCACCACCGAGAACTGGGCCACGATCGACCACAGCCAGGGCCTGCCGATGAACTCCTTCCAGCCGTCGCGCAGATCGGCGAGCAGCCCGCCGCCGGGGGCACGGTCCGGGATGTGGCTCACGTCGAGGAAGGCGCGGAGGGCGCCCGCCACAGCGAAGGCCGCGGCGTCGATCGCGAGCACCCAGCCCGGGCCGACCGCGGCGATCATCGCGCCCCCGAGCGCCGCACCGCCGATGCCGGCACCGTGCATCGCCATCCGGAAGAGCGCGAAGGCCCGGCTCGCCTGCTCGCCGTCGACGCTGGACATCAGCATGCCCTCGGCGGCCGGGTTGAAGAAGGCCTGCCCCGTGCCGCAGAGCGCGGTGAGGAGCATCATCTGCCACAGCTGCGGCTCGCCGGCCAGCACCAGGGCGGCGAAGGCGGCCTGCGAGACGCAGTTGAGGGCGTTGGCGGCCACCATCACCCGGTGCCGCGGCAGCCGGTCGGCGATCACCCCGCCGATCAGCAGGAAGAGCACGAGCGGCAGGGTCCTGGCCGCCGCCACGAGCCCGACGTCACCGCCGTCGCCGCCGGACTCCAGCACGGCGAACGCCGCCGCGATCAGGGCACCGTGGGTGCCCAGGTTGGTGACGATCGCGGCGGCGGTCAGCAGTGAGTAGTTGCGCCCGGCCCACTCGGGGCGGCGCTTTCGGCGGTTGGGGAGGGATGCGGCGGGATTGTTCACCCGTGGACTATCGCCGCCGCCGGCCCTCCTTGCCAAACCGGATTACGCCGCGGGTTCGTCAGCCAGTCGTACGGTGCCGAGGATCTGCTGGATCGTCGCGTCCGGGATCTCCTCCGGGACGCCCACGTTGGCGTAGAGGACCCAGGTGGCGAAGTCACCCTTGGTGTTCTTGAAGGAGAAGGCGATCGACTTGCCGTCCGTGTCGCACTTGTCGTCCTTCTTCACCCCGAGGGCGGTGGCCGTCGCGACATGCCCGCTCAGACCGGACTTCGTCGTGTAGGGCCGCGCCTTGGTGATCTTGACGAGGCTCTTCTGCTTCTGGGCGTAGGCGGCGAACACCCAGGTGCCCGCCTCCTGATAGGCCGCGTCCGCAGTGTCCTTCGCGCCCTGGCCGCCCTTGGTTCCGGTGCCACCCAGACCGGAGTCCTCCGTCTTCCCGTCCTTGTCGGAGTCGACGGAGCACCACTTGCTCTTGTAGAACGCCGGCGCCGACATCATGACGAGGGGCGAGCCGTCGCCCTTCTCGGAGTCCTCGAACCCGCTGCCGACGCCGCTGCCCGACACCTCCCAGGTCGCCGGGACGTCGAAGCGCGTTCCGTGCTTGGGGTTGGTGACGACCTTCCAGCCCGCGATCGTGGGCTTGGCCGCGCCGGAGCCGTCCCGCGGGTTGGCCGTGGGCGAGGCGCTCTGCTCCGACGGGGTCCCCGACGCGGCGGGCTTGTTGCCGTCCGCCTTCGGATCCTTCGCGTCGTCGTCGTTCAGCACCACGACGCCGGTGATGACAGCCGCGGCGACGACGGCCGTGGCGGCGACGACCGCAACGATCGCCGTCTTCTTCTTCTCGGAAGGGCCGGGCCCACCGGGCTGGGGCGGACCGGGCACGGAGTACTGCGGCACGGTCGGCTGCTGGTACGGGTTCGGCGGCTGCTGGTACCCGGGCTGCTGGGGGTAACCCGGCTGCTGGTACCCGGGCTGCTGCGGGTATCCCGGCTGCGCGTACGGATTCGGCTGCTGGTAACCCGGTTGCGCGTACGGGTTCTGGTCCTGCGGGTTCTGCTCGCCCCCGGGCGGCTGCTGTCCTGGCCACATGGCCGATAACCATAGAGGTGACGGGCGTCCCGCTGCCACGTCGCCCCCGGGGGGATGGTCAAGAGCTCCTACCCATGGGTAACATCGGTTCGCATGAGCGCAGATCAGATGACCGTGGGCGAGATGCTCGCCGCCACGGTGCCCATGGCCAGGACCCTCAACCTGGAGTTCGTGGAGACCACCGCGGAGCGTGCAGTGGTCCGTATGCCGGACCAGCCCGACTACCACAACCACGTCGGCGGGCCGCACGCCGGAGCGATGTTCACGCTCGCCGAGTCGGCGAGCGGAGCGATCGTGCTCGCCGCCTTCGGCGACCAGTTGAACCGTGCGGTGCCGCTCGCCGTCAAGGCCGAGATCGGCTACAAGAAGCTCGCCATGGGGGTCGTCACGGCCACCGCCACCCTCGGCCGCCCCGTCGCCGAGGTCGTCGCGGAACTGGACGAGGGCCACCGCCCCGAGTTCCCCGTCGACATCGCGATCACGCGCGCAGACGGCGCCGTGACGGGCGAGATGACCGTCGTCTGGACGCTTCGGCCCAACGCCTGAGCGTCCCGGCGGCCTGAGCGTCCCGACTGTCTGGGCCCTCCGGCGGCCTGAGCGTCCCGACTGTCTGGGCCCTCCGGCGGCCTGAGCGTCCCGACTGTCTGAGCCCTCCGGCGGCCTGAGCGTGCCGGTGGCGCGACCGTCCCGGTCGCCCGTGCGGTGCGCAGCCACGGCCGGGACGTGCGCCCGGCGCCGGCTGCGCGCCCCGTTTCGTACCCGCCCTGCGTCCTGGCCTGCGATCTCCCTCGGGCCGGATGCGCGGCGAACCGGGTGGTAAGACCAGGTAGGCTGCCCGGCGTGCGCCCTTCGCGGCGCACGCCGGGCAGCTGGGCTCGACCACGACCACGACCACGACCACGGGCCGGCGCCGACGACAACGGGAGGAAGCGGCGTTGCACGTCCAGGAGTGGCTCGAGGCCGTCCCCGCGGTCAGCATCTACGTCCTGGTGGGCGTGGTCATCGGCCTCGAGAGCCTCGGCATCCCGCTACCGGGCGAGATCGTTCTCGTCAGTTCCGCGCTTCTCGCCTCCCAGCACGGCGACATCGACCCCTGGGTGCTCGGCGCCTGCGCCACGGCCGGCGCGGTCATCGGCGACTCGATCGGCTACGCCATCGGGCGCAAGGGCGGCCGCCCCCTGCTGACCTGGCTCGGCGGGAAGTTCCCCAAGCACTTCAGCGCGGCCAACATCGCCGTGGCCGAGCGGTCCTTCGAGAAGTGGGGCATGTGGGCCGTCTTCTTCGGCCGCTTCGTCGCGCTGCTGCGGATCTTCGCCGGACCGCTCGCCGGTGTGCTGCGCATGCCGTACTGGAAGTTCCTCATCGCCAATGTCTTCGGCGGAATCCTCTGGGCCGGCGGCACGACCGCCGTCATCTACTCCGTCGGCGTCGTCGCCGAGGCCTGGCTCAAGCGCTTCTCCTGGCTGGGCCTCGTCCTCGCCGTACTGATCGGCGTCACCTCGATGCTCGTCCTCAAGAGCCGCGCGAAGAAGGCGGCCGCACGCATGGAGAGCGCAGCGGACGGCGCCCCCGCTGAGGCTGCCGAGGAGACGTCGCCTACGGTGCACGCGGGCGCGACGCAGAACTGGCGTCGTGACGACGCGATGACGTGACGCGATGACGTGACGCGATGACGTGACGCGATGACGTGGTGAGGAGACGGCGATGGCAGAGCGCGAGCGGGCACTGATCTCTGGAGTGGGCGGGAAGGAGCCGCAGGTCGCTCCCGACGCGTTCACGGCGCCCACGTCCGTCGTGATCGGCGACGTCACGATGGCGGCCGGGGCGAGTGTCTGGTATCACACCGTGCTGCGCGCCGACTGCGGCCCGATCGTCGTCGGTGCCGACAGCAACATCCAGGACAACTGCACCGTGCACGTCGACCCGGGCTTCCCGGTGACCGTCGGCGAGCGCGTGTCGGTCGGGCACAACGCCGTACTGCATGGCTGCACGGTGGAGGACGACGTCCTCGTGGGCATGGGGGCCACCGTCCTCAACGGCGCGCACATCGGCGCCGGTTCGCTCGTCGCCGCGCAGGCCCTCGTCCCGCAGGGCATGCGGATCCCGCCGGGCTCCCTCGTCGCGGGCGTGCCCGCCAAGGTCAGGCGCGAACTGACCGAGGAGGAACGGGAGGGCATCAAGCTCAACGCGGCCATGTACCTGGAGCTGGTGAAGGGGCACCGGGCGGCGCTCGACGGCTGACCGCCCTGCTGCTGCCGCCGGTCCGCTGATTGGGGCCGCGGGGCACGGGGTAGTCGCAGCGGGCGGGGGATGACAGGCGCGAACCTGAAAGGCTCAGCCATGACCACCCCGAAGGAACCGCCCCCCGGCGGCCCGGCGCCCGTGCCGAGCGGTCCCGATCCCGTGCCGCGAGACCCTCAGCCGCCCGAACCGGCCCCGGAGCCCGACCACGCGCCGCCTCCGGACCCGGAACCCGGCACCCGGCCGCTGCCCGAGCCGCCCGACTGACGAGGCCGTCCGACCAGCCGCTCAGTGTCACCGATTGCGGACACTGGGTGATGGGCGCAAGGTGGATACGCCAGTCCACCCCCCACAGTGAAGGGACCACCCTCATGGGCAAGGCAAAGGCCAAGGCGAAGCAGGCCAAGGGTCAGATGAAGGAAACCGCAGGCAAGGCCATGGGCGACAAGCGCATGCAGGCCGAGGGCCGCGGCGAGCAGGCGATGGGCAAGACCCAGGAGTCCCTGGAGAACGCGGCCGAGCGGGTGAAGAAGTCCGGCCGGTAAGCCTCCCGGTCCCGCCTGCATGACCCGAGGCGGCCGCGCCCGCACAGCACGGGTGCGGCCGCCCCGGCGCGTCCGGACGTACGTGCCGGGCCTGACTGCTCAGCCAGGCTCGCCGCCGCCGCGCCGAAAGCTTCCGCGCACCCTGCGTTTCACGTTGTCGAACCACTGGCGGCCCGCAGGCGGTGCGCTGGAGTGCCGGTCGAGCTCCTCGATCAGTCGCTCGGAGCGCTTCTCCACGTCCAGCTCGTCCAGGATGCGGTCCGCCTCCGCGAGCAGCGCTCCGTGCAGCTGCCAGTGGTCGGCGTCCTCGCGGACGCCGTCCAGCAGCAGCCGGGCGACCCGGTTCCGGCACTCACGGCCCGCGGCCAGCTCCGTGGCGAGCCGGGACTCGGCCTCCTCGGCGTTCGCCGACACCTGCGTGGTGATCAGTTCGGCAAAGCTCCCGATCGCGTTGGCCAGATGACCGAACAGCTCCTGGAGCTCGGAGGTCACGGGCGGCGGAAAGAACGTTCCGGAGCTGCGGGTCTTGGCGAGATCGGTGAGCGTTCGGGCGGACACCCGAAGGATCACCGCACAGATCTCCAGCGCGTCGAGGCCCGTGCGCAGCACGAGCCGGGAGAGCACCGGCTCCTTGACCCTCGGATTGAGCCGCAGGCTGTCCTCCGCCTGCCGCAGGGCCGCGTCCACCTGCACGATGTCGTGGTCGAGGCGGCGGGCCTCGTGGAGCCGGGCCGCGGCCTGCTCGACGGGCGTGTGCTCGCCGAGCTGTCGGGAGATGTGCGCGAGCAGCTTCTGCATCCGCCCGGCGAGGTCGCTGATCGCCTCGCTCGCGTCACTCACCCACACGGGCGGTACGAACAGGAAGTTGAACAGAAGCCCGACGATCGCGCCGATCAGCGTCTCCAGGACCCGGTCCCACGCCGTCGCGGTCACCTGGGTCACGCCCAGCACGAGCATCGCGCTGATCGCCACCTCGGGCACGTACTCGCCGACCCTGACGAAGCGGCCGATCACCAGCGACGCCAGGATCACCAGGCCGAGGCTCCACCAGCTCAGGCCCACCAGTGCGCTGAAGCCGATCGCGATGAGCACGCCCGCGACGACCGAGTTCACCCGGCGGATGCCGTTGGTGAGGGTCGAGTAGAGCGTGACCTGAACGACGAGGAGCGCCGTCAGGGGTGCGGTGAGCGGCGCGGGCTCGCTGCTGAGCTGGAGGGCGACGACGTAGGAGATGACGGCGGCGGCGGTGGAGCGCACGGTCTGGACGACAGCCGGTTCCCGGTGACGCCGTACGAGGTCGCGCAGTGGTTCGGTCGCTTCGGACACCCTCTTCCCCTTCCCCGTCGCGACCGTGTGCGAAGCCCCGCTGTAGGGCGAACATCACAGCTCACCTCTCTGACCTGCGATGCCCTCGCCCACTACCGTGTCCGGGTGCCGAACAACAGAAACACGTTCTCCTCACTGGCCGCGTGGCGGCGCCGCCTCGTCGCCCGGGCCGTGCACCGCGGTTGGCGCTGGGTGCAGGAGGCGGGCGCGGTCACCGCGGAGACGCCGGGAGCGCTGCGCTTCCGCAGGATCGGCACCGGCACCCGGCTCGCCTTTCCGCAGGGCACCGTGTTCGGCGAGGCCTGGATCGAGCTCGGTGACCACTGCATCATCGGCGAGCAGGTGACCCTGACCGCGGGCATGATGCCCGATCTGGATCTCGGGCCCGATCCGATCCTGACCCTCGGCGACGGCGTCGTCCTCGGGCGGGGCAGCCACGTGATCGCCGACACGACGGTGACCATCGGCTCGGACACGTTCTGCGGCCCGTACGTCTACATCACCTCGACCAATCACAGTTACGACGATCCGCACCAGCCGGTGGGCCGGCAGTGGCCCCGGGCCGAGCCGGTCGAGATCGGCCCCGGCTGCTGGCTCGGCACGGGAGCGGTGGTCCTGCCCGGCGCGCGCATCGGCCGCAATGTGGTCGTCGCGGCCGGCTCCGTCGTGCGCGGTGAGGTGCCCGACCACGCGGTGGTGGCCGGGGCGCCGGCCAAGGTCGTACGCCGCTGGGACGCCGAGCAGGGCTGGCGGCCGCCGCTGCGCACGCCCGCGCCGGTGCCGATTCCGGAAGGCGTCACTCCGGAGGATCTGAGGGCGCTCGCAGCGCTGGAGCCTGACGAGGGCTGACCGAGCTCGGACGCACGGCGGCTCACCCGGGGCCTGTGCGGGCGGTCCGCAGCCGGTCAGCCACTCGCCAGCAGCACCGTGCCGACCAGCGCCAGCCCGGCTCCGGCCGCCTGAACGGCCCGCAGCCGTTCCCTCAGGACGCCCCGCGCGGCCAGCGCCGTCACCACCGGATAGAGCGAGGCGAGCACGGCGGCGACGGTCACCGGACCGTGCTGGGCGGCGATCGAGTACGTACCGTTCGCGGCGACGTCGGCCAGGCCCACGAACGCCAGGGCGGGCAGCGAGCGCACGATGAGCCGCAGCCCACCCTCCTCGGCCGGCGGCAGCGCCCGGCCGCCCCGCTTCACCGAGGCGTACAGCGCGGCGCCGCCCACCGCGACATTGGTGACCCGCTGCACGAACAGCGCCAGGAAGAGCCCGGTGAGCGTGGTCGACGCCTCGGCGATCAGCGCCATCACGGACCCGAAGCCGAATGCCGCGAGCAGGGTCAGCAGGACCGCCTGTCGCTGCACGGGCGCCCCGCGCAGCTCCGGTCCGCCGGCCAGCAGGACCCCGACCACCGCCACGCCGATGCCCGCGAACTGCAGCAGTCCGGGCCGGTCTCCCAGCAGCAGCCCCACCGAGACCGGTACGACGACCCCCAGCGAGCCGAGCGGCGACACCACGCCCATCGGGCCGAGCGCCAGCGCCTTGTAGAAGCTGAGCATGGCGACGGGGCCGACCACACCGGCCGCCACCGCATACCAGAGCCGCGGACCCGCCTCGGCGAAGCTGCCGGTCGCGACCACGATCGCGCCGAGCACGACGACCGCGATCGACTGGGACACTACGACCACGGTCAGCGCGGGCGCACGCCGTGTGAGCAGCCCGCCGCCGAAGTCGGCCAGCCCCCAGAGGAGACTGGTGGCCAGGGCGAACAGGGCGGTCATGGCGGCCTCGCAGTACAGTTCGGTGAACGATCCGGTGCACCACACCGTAGTGCAGTCTATTGAACTTTATCATCCAGAATATTGGACGGAACGTGTCGGACCTGGACCAGCTCACGCAATCGCTCGCCCGTAATGTCAAGCACTGGCGCAGCGAGCGGGGCTTCACGCTCGACGCCCTCGCCGCCCGCTCCGGCGTCAGTCGGGGCATGATCATCCAGATCGAGCAGGCTCGCACGAACCCCAGCGTCGGCACGACCGTGAAGCTCGCCGACGCACTGGGCGTCAGCATCACCACGCTCCTCGACTACGAGCAGGGACCGCAGGTCCAGCTCGTACCGAAGGAACAGGCCGTGCGCATGTGGTCCACGCCCGCCGGGAGCTCCACCACACTGCTCGTCGGCACCGAGGCCCGCGGCCCGTTCGAGCTGTGGGCATGGACGCTCATGCCGGGGGACGAGAGCGCGTCCGATCCGCACCCCGACGGCACCGTCGAGCTGATCCACGTCACCGAGGGCGAGCTCACACTCGTCGTCGAGGGGGAGTCCCACGGCGTCCCCGCCGGGACGTCGGTGACCTTCGAGGCGAACGTGCCGCACGTCTACCGCAACAGCGGCACGGAAAAGGTGGAGATGACCATGGCGATCTCCGTGCCGCCCGCTCGCTGAGACGCCCAATCGCGGCGTGCCCGAGGGCTGTTAGCGTGACGGGTATGCGCGCACCCATCGGAGACTTCGACAACGCCAGGCCCGCCCCGGACTGCCTCGACGTGCTCACGCCGCCCGTCGCCGATGCGGTGCGCGGCTGGAGCGGGGACGTCCCGGCCGAGCAGTTGCTGTACGTGGACACCGACCCGCGGATCGCCGACACGGCGGCCTTCGTCGAGCACCATGGCGCCGACCTCCTCGACACCTCCGCGAACTGTGTCGTCGTGGCCGGCAGGCGTGGCGGTGAGTCGACGCTCGCCGCCTGTCTGGTCCTGTCCAAGACCCGCGTCGACGTCAACGGCGCCGTGCGCAAGCAACTCGGCGCCCGCAAGGCCTCGTTCGCCTCCATGGACACCGCCACCGGTGAGACCGGCATGGAGTACGGCGGCATCACGCCGATCGGGCTCCCGGCCGGCTGGCCGCTGCTCGTCGACTCCGCCGTCGTCGACACCGAGTGGGTGCTGATCGGCAGCGGGCGCCGTCGCGGCAAGCTCATCGTGCCCGGAAAGGTCTTCGCGGGGCTGCCGGGCGCGGTGGTCCTGGAGGGCCTCGGAGTCGCCTGAGTCCCGGGTCCGCGCACGTCCTTGGTCCGCTCGCGACCCTGGTCCGTCGCGGCCCGGGTCCGCCTGGGCTCCAGGTCCGTCACCCGCTGCCGTCACTCGTTGCCCGACCCCGCTGCGCGAGGCCCGGGGCCGTCGGCCCGCGCCTCAGCCGAGCTGCGGGATCTCGATCGCCGGGCAGCGGTCCATGACCATGTCGAGCCCGGCTCCGCGGGTCCTGTCGTACGCCTCTTCGTCGATCACGCCGAGCTGGAACCAGACCGCCTTCGCGCCCTTGGCCACGGCGTTGTCCGCGACGAACCCGGCGAGTTCACTGTTGACGAACACATCCACGACGTCCACGGGGAAAGGGATCTCGTCGAGCGTGGCGTACCCCTGCTCCCCGTGGACCGTCTCCGCCTTCGGGTGCACGGGCACGATGCGCTTGCCGAAGCGCTGGAGGACCCTCGCGACCCCGTGGGCGGCGCGGGACTCGTTGTTCGACAGCCCGACCACGGCCCAGGTGTCGCCCGTCTCGGTGAGGATCTTCCGGATCGTCTCTGCGTCTGCGTACATGCCCGCTCAACGGAAGGCCCGCGCGGACCATTCCCGTCCCGCCGCATAGGGTGGCGGAATGCAGGAGCAGTACCGGACGGTGGCCCGTGAGGGCGTGCACGAGACCGAGATCAACCGATCGCGCTTCATCTGCGCCCTCGCGCCCGCCGCGACCGAGCAGGAGGCGCAGGACTTCGTCGCACGCATCCGCAAGGAGCACCCGACCGCGACCCACAACTGCTTCGCGTACGTCATCGGCACCGACGCCGCGGTCCAGAAGGCGAGCGACGACGGGGAGCCGGGCGGCACGGCCGGGGTGCCGATGCTGCAGATGCTGATGCGCCGTGAGGTCCGCTACGTCGTGGCCGTCGTGACGCGCTACTACGGCGGCGTCAAACTCGGCGCGGGCGGTCTCATCCGCGCGTACGGGGGCGCTGTCGGCGAGGCGCTCGACGCGCTCGGCACCGTCACGCGCAGGCGCTTCCGGCTGGCCACCGTGACCGTGGACCACCAGCGCGCCGGCAAGCTGGAGAACGATCTGCGCGCGACCGGGCGGTCGGTGCGGGACGTGCGGTACGGCGAGGCCGTGACGATCGAGATCGGGCTGCCGGACGCCGATGTCGAATCCTTCCGCGCGTGGCTCGCCGACGCGACGGCCGGGACGGCGGAGCTGGAGCTCGGCGGCGAGGCGTACGGGGACGCCTGAGGCCTACCGGGACCGCTGTGCAGGTTCCGGGTGGGACGCGGGCAGGGTGCAGGGCGGGCGCAGGCGGGATGAATCGGGTGAAAACGAGGCGAAGTTCGGTACCTGCCTGCGATGTCAGACCCCACCGTTAGTCTCGGGGATCATGAGATTCCTGCATACGTCGGACTGGCACCTGGGACGGTCGTTCCACCGGGTGAGCCTGCTCGACGCCCAGGCCGCGTTCCTCGACCGTCTGGTGGCGACGGTGCGCGAGCGCGACGTGGACGCGGTGCTGGTGGCAGGGGACGTGTACGACAGGGCCGTGCCGCCGCTGTCCGCCGTGGAGCTGTTCGACGACGCTCTGCACCGGCTGGCCGATGTGGGCGTGCCGACGGTGATGATCTCCGGGAACCACGACTCGGCGCGCCGCCTCGGCGTCGGCGCCGGACTCATCGACCGCGCCGGAATCCATCTGCGGACCGACCCGGCGGGCTGCGGTGAGCCCGTGGTGCTCACCGACGCCCACGGGGACATCGCCCTGTACGGACTGCCGTATCTGGAGCCCGCCCTGGTGCGGGACGAGTTCCGTACGGCGACGGCCGGACACGAGTCCGTGCTCGGAGCCGCGATGGAGCGGGTACGGGCCGATCTCGCGGGGCGCACGCCCGGCACCCGGTCCGTCGTTCTCGCGCACGCGTTCGTGGTCGGCGGGGAGCCCAGCGACAGCGAGCGGGACATCACGGTGGGCGGCGTCGCAGCCGTCCCCGCGGGGGTCTTCGAAGGCGTCGACTATGTGGCCCTCGGACATCTGCACGGCTGCCAGAGCATCAACGAGCGTGTGCGGTACGCGGGTTCCCCCCTGGCCTACTCCTTCTCCGAGTCAGGCCACCGCAAGAGCATGTGGCTCGTCGACCTTGGACCGGACGGGGAGATCGAGGCGGAGCGGGTGGACTGCCCGGTGCCGCGGAAGCTCGCCCGCATCCGGGGGCGGCTCGACGACCTCCTGGAGGACCCCGCGCTGGAGCGCGACGAGCAGTCCTGGGTGGAGGCGACGCTCACCGACGCAGTGCGCCCCGACGAGCCGATGGTCCGGCTCACCGAGCGCTTCCCGCACACCCTGAGCCTGGTCTTCGCCCCCGAGCGGCCCGAGGACGACCCGCTCGCCACGTACGCGGAGCGGCTGCGCGACCGCGACGACCACCAGGTCGCCGAGGACTTCGTGGCCCATGTGCGGGGCGGGGCCGGCCCCGACGAGCGGGAGCGCGCCGTGCTGCGCGGCGCCTTCGACGACGTCAGGGTGGACGCGGCGGTGCGCGGTGCCGAGTGAGCCGAAGGGGCGCGCGACGCCCGCGGCCGGAGCCTGCCGGTCAAGCACGGCGAAGGGGAGTACCCCCACTCGCCGAAGGCAGGAGGAGCGCGGAGGCCGCGAGGGCTTCGATCGATGTACGGCTACCGCCGCGTGCGTGGCCGAGCACGGCCGACCGTCGACACCGGCTTCAGCGCGCCCCGGAGGCGCCCCGAGCCTCGGAAGAGAGATGACCGGGTGAGACTGCACCGACTGGGCTTGACCGCCTTCGGGCCCTTCGGCGGGCGGCAGGACGTCGACTTCGACGCGCTCTCGGCCGCCGGGCTGTTCCTGCTGCACGGTCCGACCGGCGCCGGCAAGACGTCGGTCCTCGACGCTGTCTGCTACGCGCTGTACGGGGCGGTGCCGGGTGCCCGGCAGAGCCCGGGTGCGTCACTGCGCAGCGACCACGCCCCGGCCGGTGCGCACACCGAAGTCTGCCTCGAACTCACCGTGGGCGGAAGGCGGCTGGAGATCACCCGGCGGCCCGCCCAGCCGCGCCCCAAGAAGAAGGGCAAGGGCTTCACGACCGACAAGGCACAGAGCTGGCTGCGGGAGTACGACCCCGAGCGAGGCGAGTGGAAGGCGCTCAGCCGCTCGCACCAGGAGATCGGCGAGGAGGTCACCCAGCTCGTCGGGATGAGCAGAGAGCAGTTCTGCCAGGTGGTGATGTTGCCGCAGGGCGACTTCGCCCGGTTCCTGCGGGCCGACGCCGAGGCGCGCGGCAGGCTGCTCGGCCGGCTCTTCGACACCCGGCGCTTCGCCGCGGTCGAGGAGCGGCTCGCCGAGCTGCGGCGCGGCGCCGAGCAGCAGGTCCGTGAGGGCGACGAAAGGCTGCTGGCCGTGGCCCACCGGATGGTCCAGGCCGCGGGCGACGCGGCCGACGGCCTGCCCGCCCCCGATGCCCGGCCCGGGGACCCCGGACTCGCCGGCTCCGTCCTGGAGTGGGCGGCCGTGGCCCGCGCGGGCGCACGCGAAGCCCTCGACATCGCCGGATGCGCGCTGTCCGCGGCGGAGAGCAGGCAGGCGGCTGCCCGGCGGGCCCTGGACGACGAGCGCGAGTTGGCCGGGCTGCAGCAGCGCCACGCGGAGGCGCGCCGGCGCTCGGACGAGCTGGAGGTCCGTCGGCCCGAGCGGGACAGGATCCAGGGTCTGCTGGACCTGGCCCGCAAGGCCGAACTCGTCGGCCCCGCACTGCGGATGCGCGAGGACGCGGAGCGGGACCACCGGGCCGCGAGCCTCGCCTGGGAGCGGGCGCGGGCGTTGCTGCCCACGAGCCTGGTGGACGCGGGCGGCGAGCAGCTCTCCGCGCTGGAGCGCGAGCTCGGCCAGGAGCTCGGGGGCCTCGGTGCGGCGCGCCGCGCCGAGCAGCGCAGTGTGGAACTCGCCCGCGAGCGCGCCGACCTGGACCGCCAGGCCCGCGCCGACGAGGAGCTCCTCCAGGACGCGGACGTCTGGCTGGCGGGCTGGGAGACCGTACGCAGCGGCCTTCAGGAACGCATCGAGGCCGCCGCGGACGCCGCGACCCGCGCCGAGCATCTGACCGGCCGCCTCGATCCGGCGCGCCGCCGCGTGGCCGCCGCCCGTGAGCGCGACCGCCTCGGGGCGCACGCCGCGGCAGTCGGGGAAACCCTCCGCGCTGCCCGCGACGGCGCGAGCGCGGCCCGCGAGTCCTGGCTCGACCTCAAGGAACGCCGGCTCCGCGGCATCGCCGCCGAACTCGCGGCCGGCCTGGTGCCGGGCGACCCCTGCGCGGTCTGCGGCTCGCCCGACCACCCCGCCCCGGCCGTGGCCGACGCCGCCCACATCGACCGCGCCCGGGAGGACGCGGCCTACGACACGTACACCCGCGCGGACACGGCCCGCGCCGACGCGGAACGCGAACTGGCCGTCGTCCGCGAGTCGTTCACCGCGGCGCGGAAGGCGGCCCGCGAAATCCCGCCCGCACCGGGCGCGCCCACCGCCCACGCCGACGTGGTGCCTGACGTGGCCGCGGGCATGGACGGGGGCGGTCGTGGACCGTCCGGCACCGGCCGGGACGGAAACGGGGCTCGCGAGGGGGCCGGCCGCGCCGTCGGGTCCGGCGGTGGACCGGCGGGCCACGCCGGCGGAGAAGCCGGCGGAGACGCGGACCCTGAGGTCCGGGAGCTGGTCGCTGTCGTCGAGGCGCTGGAGCGCGAGCACCGGGAGGCCTATGCGCTGGCCGCGGGGATGCACGCCGCGCGGGAGGCGCTGGACCGGGCCGAGCGGGAGCGCGAGGAGAGGCTTGCCGCACGGCAGGCGGCCGAGACCCGCGGGGCCGCGCTGCGGGAGCGGCGGGAGGTGCTCGACCGGGAGCAGGCCGTGCTGGACGCCGAGGTCGCCCGAGCGACGGGCGGCGCCGGCAGCGTGGCCGAGCGGTCCGCGCTGCTGGAGCGGCGGATCGGCCTGCTCGCCGAAGCCGCCGAAGCCGTCCGCGCGGCCGAGGACACGGCCCGCCGGCTGAAGGAGGCCGACGACCGGCTCGCCGACGCCGCCTTCCGCGCCGGGTACGACACACCCGCCGAAGCCGCCGCCGCGCTGCTCGACGACGACGCGCAGCGCGAGCTCCAGCACCGGCTCGACGCCTGGCAGCGCGAGGCCGCCGCGGTCGCCGACCGGCTCGCCGAGCCGGAGACCCTGGCCGCCGCCGCGCGCCCACCTGCGGACCTGTACGCCGCGCAGCAGGCGCACGACGCCGCCGACCGTGCCCTGCGCGACGCCGCGTCCGCGCTCGCCGCCGCGCGCGACCGCTGCGCCGAGCTCGTCCGTCTTTCGCGCGACGCCGTGTCCGAGGTGCGCCGCATCGGTCCGCTCCGGGAGGAGTACGACCGGGTCGCCCGGCTCGCCGGACTCACCGCGGGCACCTCCGCCGACAACACCCGCCGGATGCGTCTGGAGTCGTACGTCCTTGCGGCCCGTCTCGAGCAGGTCGCGGCCGCCGCCACCGTCCGCCTGCAGCGCATGTCCTCCGGTCGCTACACACTGGTCCACTCCGACGCCCGCTCCGGCGGCAAGCGCGCCGGACTCGGCCTGCATGTCGTCGACGCCTGGACCGGCCGCGAGCGCGACACCGCGACGCTCTCCGGCGGCGAGACGTTCTTCGCCTCCCTCGCCCTCGCCCTCGGCCTCGCCGATGTCGTGACGGACGAGGCCGGGGGAGTGCGCCTGGACACCCTCTTCATCGACGAGGGCTTCGGCAGCCTCGACGACCAGACCCTCGACGAGGTCCTCGACGTCCTCGACTCGCTCCGCGAGCGCGACCGCAGCGTCGGCATCGTCAGCCATGTCGCCGACCTGCGCCGCCGGATCCCCGCCCAGCTGGAGGTGGTCAAGGAACGGCACGGATCCGCCGTACGGTTGCGCGGCGGCGGCTCGGTCGGCGTCAGCGGGTGACGGCCCGCCGGGGCAGGGGCGACGAGTACACCACACTCGTCGTCACCGACCCGAGCGCGCCGATCTTCCCGGAGACCTGCTCGAGGTGGCGCATCGACCGGGCGGCGACCTTCAGCACGAAGCAGTCGTCGCCGGTCACATGGTGCGCCTCCAGGATCTCGGGCGTCGCCGCGAGCAGATCGTGGAACGGCTTGTAGTTGCCGTTCGGATAGCGAAGTCGTACGAACGCGAGCACCTGCAGCCCGAGGCGCTCGTGGTCCACCACGGCCGTGTACCCGGAGATCACCCCGGCCTCCTCGAGCCTGCGGACCCGTTCCGTCACGGCGCTCGGCGACATCGCGACCGTCCGGGCCAGCTCGGCGAAACTGGCCCTGCCCTGGCTCTGCAGGGCGTCGAGGATGCGCCAGTCCGTGGCGTCCGGTGAATATCCCGTCATCCCCGAGAAATAGCAGGGGATTCCCCGGCCGATCAAGAGAAGTGCCGGGACATCCCACTTCAGCGGGACGAATACCGACCGTAGATTCTGGGACATGACAACGCCACAGCTCACCACGGCCCCGAACCCCGTGCTCCGTGTTCCCGCGGCCTCCCCGGCCGCGGCCGCCGCCTACTTCTCCGCCAGTCTGGCCTTCCACGCCGATGTCTCGGACGTCGCCGCCGCGCTCGCCGCCGACGGCGACCCCGGCTTCGTCGTGATCGACTCACGCTCCGCCGAGTCCTGGGACCAGGGCCACATCCCCGGGGCGATCCACCTGCCCACCGCCCTGATGCGCGAGCAGGCCGGGCAGCTCCTCGACCCGTCCGTGCCGGTCGTCACGTACTGCTGGGGTCCCGGCTGCAACGGCGCCACCCGCGCCGCGTTCGCCCTCGCCGAACTCGGTTACCAGGTCAAGGAGATGCTCGGCGGCTTCGAGTACTGGGTACGGGAGGGCTTCCCGTACGAGACCTGGGAGGGCGAGGAGCGGCGGACACCGGACCCGCTGACCGCGCCGGTCGCCGCGGAGGACTGTGGCTGCTGAGGCCGGGGGCGGCGTGTGCGCCCCCACGTCATCCACCCACCCGAATTGCGGGTGACAGCACGCGGAGGTGGCCGCCAGGATGGGCTGCCATGCCCAGGATTCCGAACCCCGACGCGGCGGCGCTGCGCCGCGACCCCCTGCCGCTCCGCGGCCGCACCGCCCTCGTCACCGGCGCGAGCAGACGCGGCGGCATCGGGTACGCCGTCGCGCGCCGGCTCGCCGCGTACGGCGCAAGTGTCCATCTCCACCATCACGTCCCGCACGACGCCGCCCAGCCCTGGGGGGCCGAGCCCGGCGGCCCGGAGGCTGTGGCCGATGGCGTACGGGAGGCCCTGGGCGACCCGGATGCCCGCGTGTTCCACGGCCCGGGCGACCTCTCGCACGCCGAGGCCCCGGCCGAGCTGATGGCCCGGGCGGCCGAGTCGCTCGGTGGCCGCGTCGACATACTCGTCGCCAACCACGCTCTCAGCGGCTTCGACGGCACGCTCGATGCGATCGACGCGGCGATGCTCGACGCCCACTGGGCGATCGACACGCGTTCCGTGATCCTGCTGGCCCAGGCGTATGCGCGGCTGCGGGCAACCCTGCCGCCCCGCACGCCCGGTGGCCGGATCGTCATGCTGACTTCCGGGCAGGACATCGCCGACGGCATGCCCCACGAGCTCGCCTACGCGCTCGCCAAGGGCGCCCTGGCCTCGGCCACCCGCACCCTTGCCACCGCCTTCGGCGACCTCGCGGTCACGGTCAACACCGTCAACCCCGGTCCCGTGGACACGGACTACCTCTCGGGCGACGCGTACGACGCGATCACGGGGCTCTTTCCGGCGGGCAGATGGGGTATGCCGGACGATCCGGCGCGGCTCATCGCGTGGCTGGCGACGGACGAGGCGGAGTGGGTCACCGGTCAGGTGATCAACTCGGAGGGCGGCTTCCGCCGTTCCTGAGGATTCGGCGTGTCCGGCGGGCGCCACTCAAGGCTTTCCGGCTGGGCTCCGCTCGAGCCGGTTCCGCGTCCGAGGACGGGCGGCCGGGGCCGGCGGAGGGTGCCGGGCATTCTCAGCTCGTCCGGCGCTCGAGGACGGACACCCCGGCTCACCGCGCACCCGGCGCCCTCAGCAGCAGGGCACCGGTGGCGCTCACGCCGGCGCCCGGCCGCGCGCCGATCGCGCGGCCGGGTCGGTGACGTCGACGCCGTACGGCGCCGAGGTCAGAGCTTCGAGAGTTCGTCGACCAGGTCGTCGAGGCCCAGCGGGCCCTGGGACAGGGCCGCCATGTGCCAGGCCTTGGCGTCGAAGGCGTCGCCGTGCGCCGCGCGTGCGGCCTCGCGTCCGCGGAGCCACGCGCGTTCGCCGAGCTTGTAGCCGATGGCCTGGGCCGGCATGGACAGATAGCGGGTCAGCTCGCTCTCGACGAAGTCCGCGGGCCGGCCGCTGTGGCTGCCGAAGAACTCCTGGGCCAGGTCCGGCGTCCACCGCTCGCCCGGGTGGAACGGCGAGTCCGCGGGAATCTCCAGCTCCAGGTGCATGCCGATGTCGACGATGACCCGGCAGGCCCGCATCATCTGCGCGTCGAGATAGCCGAGCCGGCGCTCCGGGTCGGGCAGGAAGCCGAGCTCGTCCATCAGCCGCTCCGCGTACAGCGCCCAGCCCTCGGCGTTCGCGCTGACGCCGCCGATCGTCGCCTGGTAGCGGGAGAGCTGGTCGGCGACGTGCACCCACTGCGCGATCTGCAGATGGTGGCCGGGCACACCCTCGTGGTACCAGGTGGACACCAGGTCGTACACCGGGAAGCGCGTCTCGCCCATCGTGGGCAGCCAGGTCTGGCCCGGCCGCGAGAAGTCCTCCGACGGACCGGTGTAGTACGGGGCGGCCGCGCTGCCGGCCGGGGCGATGCGGGACTCCACCCTCCGTACCCGCTCGGCGAGTTCGAAGTGCGTACCGTCGAGTGCCTCGATCGCCTCGTCCATCAGGCTCTGCAGCCAGACCCGGACCTCCTCGACGCCCTCGATGTGCGTGCCGTGCTCGTCGAGATGGGCGAGGGCCTCCCAAGGGCCGGACCCCGGCAGGATCTTGTCGGCCTCGGCCTTCATCTCGCCGAGCAGCCGGTGGTATTCGGCCCAGCCGTACGCGTACGCCTCGTCGAGGTCGAGATCGGTGCCGTTGAAGTAGCGGACCCAGCGCGCGTACCGCTCGCGGCCCACCGTGTCGGACGCGGACTCCACCGCGGGGGCGTAGACCTCGCGCATCCAGTCGCGCAGGCCGGTGACCGCGGCCGTTGCCGCGAGCGCCGCGCTGTCCAGATCGGCGCGCAGGCCGTCCGGACCAGCGGCGACGAACTCCTGGAACCAGCTCCGGCCCTCTTCGTCGGAGCCGGCCGCTCCCGACCACTCGTCGAGCTGCGTGGTGAAGGCGGCCGTGGCGCGCGGACCGGCCGGCAGCTTGCGGTCGAGGCCGAGGGAGAGTGAGGCCCGGTAGCCCGCCAGCGCGTCGGGGACGGCCCGCAGCCGCTCGGCGATCGTGGCCCAGTCCGCCTTCGATTCCGTCGGCATCAGCGTGAACACGTTGCGCACGGCGTGTGCGGGGGAGCGCAGGTTGCTGACGGTGCGCAGTCCCTCATCGGCTTCGTGCACGGCCAGTTCCGCCGTGAGCCGCTCGCGCAGGAGACGCCCGCAGCGCCGTTCGGCATCCGAACCCGCTCCGGGCCGCCGCTCCGCCTCGTCGAGGCGGCGCAGCGTCTCGCGGGCGAGTTCGGCCACGGCCTCCTGGCCGGCCGGGGAGAAGTCGGGGAGGCGGCTCGCGCTCTCCGGGACGCCCAGGTAGGTACCGGTGATCGGATCGAGGTCGATGAGTGCGTCGACGTAGGCGTCGGCGACCTGGCGGGGCAGCGCGCTGCTCGGTGTCTCTGGCATGTGCTCATCCTGGCCGCTGCGAGGGGCCCGCGTCACCATCGTCCGATCTCGGTCGGCTGACAAACGAGCCTGCGCCGCGGGCTCAGGGGACGGGCGGCAGCAGCGGTCCGCAGTCCCAGTGCTGGAAGATCAACCGGGTCTCCACCCGGGCGACCTCTGGCCGCGAGGTGAATTCGTCGAGTACGAGCCGCTGGAGATCCGCCGCGTCAGCGACGGCCACGTGCACCAGATAGTCGTCGGGGCCGGTCAGATGGAAGAGCGCGCGCGACTCGGGCAGTGCCCGCACCCGCTCGACGAACGGACCGATCAGGTCCCGGCGATGGGGGCGTACCTGAACGGAGAGGAGTGCTTCAAGCCCTCTTCCGAGTTTGGCCGGATCGATGCGGAGCTGATGGCCCAGGATCACCCCGCTGCGACGGAGCCGGGCGACCCGGTCGAGGCAGGTGGAGGGCGCGACGCCCACCTCGGCGGCCACGTCCCGGTACGTGGTCCGGGCGTCGTTCTGCAGAATGCGCAGTATGTGCAGATCCACCGGGTCGAGAACGACGGAATCAGCCATGGCCCGAACGTAACACGGAGCGATCGCGCTACTCTCCGGTAATTGTTCAGAGTGCGGCCATGGACTACGCCTCCTCCGCCGCCCTGACCCCCGCCACCAGGGCGCTGGCCACCGAAGCCGTGCACGCCGGCCGCGAAGATCTCGTGAAGCTGGGCGTGCACGCCGCACCGATCGACCTGTCCACCACCTACCCCTCGCACGACGTGGAGGCGGAGGCGGCACGTATCGACGCCTTCGCCGCGAGCGGGGGCCGGCTCGACGGACCGCCGGTCTACGCCCGGCTCGACAATCCCACGACGGCCCGCTTCGAGACCGCTCTGGCCCGGCTCGAGGGGACGGCCGACGCGGTGGCCTTCGCCAGTGGAATGGCGGCGCTGACCGCGGTGCTGCTGGTCCGGTCCGCCATGGGCCTGCGCCATGTCGTCGCGGTCCGTCCGCTGTACGGATGCAGCGACCATCTGCTGGACGGCGGACTGCTCGGCACCGAGGTCACCTGGACCGACCCCGCGGGCGTCGCCGACGCGATCCGGCCGGACACCGGGCTGGTCATGGTCGAGACGCCCGCCAACCCGACTCTCGCCGAGACCGACATCAAGGCACTCGCCCACTCCTGCGGCTCGGTGCCGCTGCTCGTGGACAACACCTTCGCCACCCCCGTCCTCCAGCGGCCCGTGGAGCACGGGGCCCGGATCGTGCTGCACAGCGCGACCAAGTACCTGGGCGGGCACGGCGATGTGATGGGCGGCGTCGTGGCCTGCGACGACGAGTTCGCGTCCGCCCTGCGGCAGGTGCGCTTCGCCACCGGCGGGGTGCTCCACCCGATGGCCGGCTATCTGCTGCTGCGAGGGCTGTCCACGCTTCCGGTACGGATCAGGGCGGCCTCCGTGACCGCAGCCGACCTGGCCCGGCGGCTCGCCGCCGACCCGCGCGTCGCCCGGGTCCACTATCCGGAGATCGGCGGCGCGATGGTCTCCTTCGAGGTGTACGGCGAGGCGCGCGACGTCATCGCGGGCGTACGGCTGATCACGCCCGCGGTGAGTCTCGGCAGCGTCGACAGCCTGATCCAGCACCCGGCCTCCATCAGCCACCGCATCGTGGCCGAGGGAGACCGGCGTGCCGCGGGCGTCAGCGACCGGTTGCTGCGCATGTCGGTCGGCCTCGAGGACGTCGAGGATCTCTGGGCGGATCTGTGCGAGGCGCTGAGCGTCGCTACGCCTGCTCGCTCCGCCCGTGCGGGAGCGGCCGGATCTGCGGGAGCTCACGAGGCAGTCCGTGCGGGATCTCGTACGGCAGGCGGGACGCCACGGGAGTCGCGCCCAGCCGCGCTGTGATCACCAGGGTGCCCTCCTCGATCTGGTAGTCGAGCGGGAGGCCGAGAGCGCGCATGGCCGCGACCATGCCCGTGTTGGACGACTGCGTCACGGCGTACACGCTCTCGCATCCCGCCTCGACGGCCATCGTGACCAGCCGGCCCAGCAGTTCGGAGCCGATGCCGCGGCGCTGCCACTCGTCCTCGACCAGCAGGGCGACCTCGGTCTCGTCGCCGTCCCACAGCAGATGGCCGAGGGCGACGAGCCGGCCGGAGGACGTCTCGACGGCGAGGGTGCGTCCGAAACGGGGGCTGAGCAGATGGTTCAGATAGCGGTCCGCGTCGCCGACCGGGCCGTGGTAGCGCAGGCTCAGGGTGCGTGCGGAGCAGCGGTCGTGCATCGCCCGGGCGGCGGCGACGTCGCCGCGGTCGGCCCGGCGCACGGTGATCTCGTTGCCCTCGGGGAGGGTCAGCACGTCCTGGCTGCGCGGAATGCGCGGGCCCAGGCGGGCGTCGAGCTCGACGAGCGCGCGGGCGCGGGCGAACTCGGTGGGCGTGAACGGCAGATACGGCCGCTCGACGGTGATCGTGCCGCCGCTCGGATCGCGCAGCCGCATCACGGTCTCCTCGAGCACGCCCTCGACGGGGGCGGGCTCGCCGGTCGGCCGGCCCGCGAGGTTGACTGCGGGCAGGGAGTGGATGGTGCAGCGGCCGAGCAACTGGCGCAGTGCAAGGGGTAGTTCGGCCGCATCGAGCGCGGTGCGTGTGGCGAGGCCGAGCAGCCGGGTCGGGGTGTCCACCAGGTCGTGGGCGTCGGCGCGCTCGATCCAGGTGCTGCTGCCGCCCGCGGCCGAGACCTCGCGGGTGATCTCCCGCGCCTGGAGCGCGGCGGGGGCCCGCAGCAGGAACTCGTCCACGGTCCCGTCCGCCAGCGGATGCGTCTGGAGCGTGAGGATGTCCACGTGGTGCCGGGCAAGGGCCGTGCACAGCGCGGCGAGACTGCCGGGCTCGTCCCGCACGGTCGTGCGCATCCGCCAGAGCATGGTCTCGCGCGGCGCGTCGGATCCGCCGGCGCCGTCCGATGCGCCGGTCGGGGCGGAGAGGCGGGCGGTCCCGGAGCCGTCGGCCCCGGGACCGCCGGTATCGGCGGCCGGAGGCGCATGGCCGTGGCGGCGTGCCCACCATGTGTGGAACGCGGCCGTGGCGATGAGCGCGACGGCGGAGGCGACGAGCAGATACGGGCCGTCGGGACCGTGGGCGATCATGTTCGCCACGGCGTCGGCGACGGCGACGGCGGTGAACAATGCGGCCAGCTCGACGAGGTCCCGCCGCCAGTGGTGCTGGCGGCGGGTGCGCTTCGCGTACGTCACTTGAGTCATGGAATCACTGTGACCGAGCGGTGTTGCGTGATCACGAACGCTTTGTGACTGACTGGTTAAGCATGGATCTAGCGGGTTATTGGCTGTTTTCGGCATTTTGCGTCCTGGGTTGATCGTGGCTGTGACGGATCGCGGTCAGCAGCCGGTCGGCCTGGGCCACCAGCTGGGAAGAGCCACCGCGAGCGGTCAGCTCCGTGAGACCGGCGGGCTCGGCGACGCTGCCGGGCTCGGTGGCCGCCCCGCACCGCTCCAGGCAGTCGGCGGCCACGGCCAGTATCCCGCCCGACCCGCGCGGTGGATCACCGGCGTCGAGCAGACCGGGCAGGACCGAGCCCAGCACCGACCACATCGTCGCGTACGCGCCGGTCGCGGCGGCCGTCCGGACCGCATCCGCGAGCCGGTTGGGCTTGACCGCGCCGAGCCGCAGCAGCTCGGCCACTTCGCGGCCCAGCCGTCCGCCGTCCAGCTCGCCGCGGGCGGCGAGCACGAGGAGCGCGTCCACCGCCGCGAGCCGGTCCTCCGCGTGACGTGCGCCGAGCCCGTACGCGACCGCCAGGTGCACGGCCTCACCGGCCGGGCCGCCGCACTCGGTCAGCCGGGGCAGCAGCGCCGCGTTGCCGCGCTCCTCGGCGGTGGCGCAGGCCGCAACCTCGGGCAGTGTCCAGGCGGCCAGCGTCTCGCGGTCCTCGGGCAGCACCGCGAACCACTGGGTCTCCAGGGCCGACCAGTGGTAGCAGCGGCCCGATCCGGAGTACGGGCGCCCCAGCCTCTGGAAGGCCCGCGGGAAGTCGCGCTGGAGGGCGAGACGTTCCCTGCTCTCGACGACGATGTGGCGCGCGGCCTGCCGTGCCCGGTCCCACCAGTGCGGCCGGGCCTCGGCGTCCGGCTCGTGCACGCGCCGCACCAGCGGCGCCGCACCGGCGTCCGCGCCGAGCCAGGCGGCGAGCCTCTCGCCTTCCCGCGTGCCCAGCGCCGTGGCCGCAGCCGCGGCGCCGGCCGTCCCGCCGGCACTCCGGCGGACCCGCAGCAGAGCCTGGGCGAAGTCGCTTTCCACGGGGTCCGCGCACAGCCGCCCGTACGCGCTGAGCCGCTCGACCAGATCGCTCGCGTCCAGCGCGCCGTTCTCCCACGTGGGCGTGGCGAGGAGGAAGGGCAGCTGCCGGGTCCGAATGCGGTAGGCGACCTCCCACAGGCGGACGTTGACCACGGAGTCCAGCGCCAGATGGACACAGGCCGCAGTGGGGCCGCCGCGGACCAGGCCGTCGCGCAGGCTGCGGACCGACACCCGGTCCAGCACGGCCGCAGCGACGACCTCCACGCCCTCGAAGCGCTCGGCGGACGGCAGGTCCACGGGGTCGCCGTCCGAGGCCTCGCCGAGCCACCATCGGTCGGCCAGCGCGGGGCGCAGGGCCGCCGCCAGCGCCTGGCGGTCCAGGTGGGCGTGGCGCACCAGGCCGTCGAGCGCGCGCTCGAACTCCGCCACCGACGCGGAACGCGACTTGATCAGCGCGACCACGAGCTCCACGGTCTCCTCGACGGTGTCCGGTGCGGGAGCCAGCCGCGCGGGCACCGGCGCCGGTGGCAGAGTCTCCTCGTACGGCGCCCCGTCGCCCGCCGCCGTCTCCTCGCCGAACACCTCGGCAGCGAGCGCCCGGTGCACCGGACTCAACTGTCCGGCCAAGCCGGCCAGTTCCGACCGGAGGGCATCGTCCACACCAGGGCCGCCTCGCCCGGCCCGGACATGGCGGCCCACCAGCTTCAGCGCCCGCTCCTGGATCGCGGTGTCCTCGTGGCCGAACGCCTCGGCCACCACCGGCAGCAGCTCGGCCGCGGCCCCCGGATCGCGCCGGAGCACCTTGCCGATCAGCACCAGCTGGGCCCGTACCAGCTTCTTCTCCGGACGGAACAGCACCGCGGCGGACATCTCCGCCAGCTGCCCCGCCGGCAGTGCACCGGACTCGGCGAGCCGGGCGAGCACCTCCTGGGCGTGACCGGCCGGCGACGAGGGCCCGTCCGCCGCCATCGCGATCCAGTCCGCCGCACGGTCCCGCTCCTCCGCCGGTGTCAGTGCGATCCGCTTGAGCAGCACCAGGAAGAACCGCAGCTCCGCGGGCCGCCCTCCGCGCACCAGCCGGGCCACGCACCCGTCGACGAGCACGGACCGGTCGACCACCCCCTCCTCGGCCAGCCCGGCGAGCGCCGACGGCCAGTGGTCCGGCGCCTTCGGGTCGCTGTACCAGGAGAGGGCCGGGGCCGGCTCCACCGTCTCGAACAGACGTGGCGCCAGCTCCCGCACATGCGGATCGCTGCGCAGCGCGAGGGAGAGGGGGGCCCGGGAAACGCGAGAGGGCCTCGCCGAGACCAGGGACTCCGCCCAGCCGTGCACGAAGGCGTCCGTCGTCGGCACGGGGCACTTGGCCAGCCGCACCAGGTCGGCGATGAACGGATGGTCCTCCGCGGCCGTCGCGGCCCGGGCCGCGAGCCGGTGCGCGACATCGCTCAGCCACGCCGGCTCCCGGTGGGCCAGGACATCGAGCAGGTCCGTGCTCGGCAGCGGCCGCCAGTCGCGAAGCTCACGCGCCCCGATCCAGGCCGCTGCGGCCGCCGCGCCGGTGTGGCACCCGGCTCCGGCGACGAGCAGCGCGCGCTGGGCGGCGCTCTGCGCCTGCCGGCGGTCCCAGCCCCAGCCGCGCACCTCACGGCGCAGCTCCTTCAACTCGGCGAGTGCCGCGCGGCGTTCGGCCGCCGTCATCGGCTTCAGCAGGCCCGGCACGTCGTGGACCCGGCCCGCCCGTGCGGCATCGAGAAGCTCCTTCATCGCACGCCTCCCTCGGCAGGCGCGGCCTGTGCCGTCGTGCCGTGCTGCGTCGCGCCGTGGGGATCGGTGCCCCGCTTCGCGATCCGGACGGCCAGTGCGTGCTTGCACGGGCCACGCGTGCCCCGGTGGTCGGCCCACCACTGGCAGGTGCAGTTCAGCGCCCCGCCCGCGTCCCGTACCTGATAGCGCCGCTCGGCGGATACGACCGTCGCGTTCGCACCGTCGATCCGTACCGCACCTGCCGAGACCAGCGCCCGGGCCGCGACCAGGCGTGGATTGTGCCGCTCCGTGCGGTCCGCGTCGTACGGCAGCTCCCGGTGGAAGTAGGCCGCGTCGGCGATGTCGTACCCCACCCGGCCCGCGGTGCCGAGCCGGGTGAGCGCGGCCCGCACCCGCGCGACCGTGAGGCCCGACTGCTCGGCCAGGTCGGCAGGGTCGATCCGGGGCTCCCACGCCAGCAGCACGGACACCAGCTCCGCGTCCTCGGCGGCCTCGTCGGTGGCCAGCGCCTCCAGCACCCCGCCCTCGCCCGACAAGCCCCGGGCCGCCTCGGGCGACAGCGTGAGCGTCAGCCGCATGCCCGGCAGCGTCACCTCCCACGCGCTCGCCGTGGCGGCGGCGCCCGCGCCGGCACCGCCCGTCACCGGCGGGCCGTACACACGCAGCCCCGTCGCCTGGCGCAGCACCCGCTGCAAGGCCGCCAGCCGCTCGGGCCCCGGCAGACACACGGCCCCGGGAACGGGTCGCGTCGTCGGCCGCAGCGTCCTGCCCGCCGGGACGACCCACATCGCACCCCGTGAGGCGCCGCCCGACGAGCGCGGCAGCGAGCGAAGGAAACGCACGGCCTCGGCGGCGGTCAGTTCGGCCCGCAGATCGAACCCGGCGGAGACCACCTGCGCCTCCGCGAACCCGCGCAGCCAGCGGTCGGGGAGCGGCACCTTCTTCTCCACGACGGCACCGTCCAGCGTGGTCACCGCGAGCTCGTCCGGGCCGACCCGCAGATGCAGCGGATCGTCCCCGCCCAGCCGTGACAGCGCCTCCCGCAGCGGATTGTTGACGTCGACGTTCGTCGTGCCGTGGCCGGTCTCGCCGCCGTCGAGCCCCTCCTGGAGCACGTCGAGGCGTGCGTACACACCGCAGCATCCGGAGAACGACTCGAACCGCAACCGGTCGCCGTTCCCCGTCACCACCGGGTCGAGGGAGGCGCGCAACTCGCGCTGGTAGTAGCGCGTGGCCGCCACGTCCGCCACGGCGAGCAGCCCGCGGGCCGCGGTCCGGGGCGACGTCAGAAAGCCGGAGAAGAACCGGGGATGGGCCTTGGCGCCGGTGGGCGTCAGTCCACCGGCGGTCTCGAGGCCGAGCAGCCGGCCGTCCCCCGCGGACTCCAGGGCGGACGGCCGGGAATAGGCGAATGCCTGTACGGATCGCGTCATGTGAAGGACGGTAGGGCCCACCACTGACAACGCCCCGGGCATCCACAGGCGGCTGCCCGGGTACCGCCCGGGCGCCCGGCATTCGGGCCCGTCCGGCGCGGCGCGGCACCTGCCCGTCGGACACCCGCGGTCACGTTCCCGCGATCGTCCCCCTCGACCACGTCGCGCACCAAGGCCGGCGCGCAGGGCGGAGCGGCTACTGGCCCACCCGCCCCGGCTGCAGCACCTTGCTGAACAGCACCGCTCCGCCCTCCGCCCGGAGCCGCACCGTCAACTGCCCGCTCCCGCCGTCGATGTCGACCTCGCCGAAGTACTGCGGCGACTCCATCGGCGACACGTTCGCCCGCTCCGGCGCCCGTACGAACACCCGCTCCGGCCCGAACGTCCCGTCCAGCGCGTTCGCCGGGAAACCGCCCGCCGCGAGCGGTCCGGAGACGAACTCCCAGAAGGGAGCGAAGTCCTTGAACGCCGCCCGCTCCGGGACGTAGTGCTGCGCCGAGGTGTAGTGGACGTCCGCGGTCAGCCACAGTGTGCCGGTGATCCGCCGGTGTTTGATGAACCGCAGCAGGCCGGCGATCTGCAGCTCGCGTCCGAGCGGCACACCCGGATCCGCCTGCGCGACCGCCTCGAAGTTCGTGGCGCCGTCCGGGACGACGAGCCCGAGCGGCATGTCCGCCGCGAGCACCTTCCACACCGCACGCGACCGCGACAGCTCACGCTTGAGCCAGGCCAGTTGCTCCGCGCCCAGGATGCCGGTCATGTCGTCGGCCTGCCGCCCGGGTGAGTTGGCGTTCCGGTACGAGCGCATGTCGAGCACGAACACGTCCAGCAGGGGCCCGTACCGCACGACACGGTGCATCCGTCCCTCGCGGCTGCCCATGCGCAGCGCCGACACGGGGAAGTACTCGCTGAACGCCTGCAGGGCGCGCCCGGCCAGCACATCCACGTTCTTCTCGGTGTAGCGCGCGTCGTCGAGGATCTGCCCGGGGTACCAGTTGTTGCGTACCTCGTGGTCGTCCCACTGCACCACGGTCGGCACCTGCGCGTTGAACCGGCGGACGTTCTCGTCGAGCAGGTTGTAGCGGAAGTTGCCGCGGTACTCCGCGAGCGTCTCCGCGACCTTCGACTTCTCCTCGGTCGTGACGTTGCGCCACACCCGTCCGTCGGGCAGCGTCACGCTCGGGGCGAGGGGCCCGTCCGCGTAGACCGTGTCTCCGCTGACCAGGAAGAAGTCCGGGTCGAGCCGCCGCATCTCCTCGTACGCGCGGTAGCCACCGATGTCCGGGTTGATGCCCCAGCCCTGCCCGGCGATGTCGCCCGACCACAGGAACCGCACGCCCGACGAGCGGCGGCGGGCGGGGGCCGTGCGGAACGTGCCGTACACCGGCTCACCGGTGCGGCGCGCGTCGTCGGGGTCGGCGAGCGTGACCCGGTAGTGGATCTGCTCGCCCGCCGGAAGTCCGCGCAGCGCGGTCGTCCCGGTGAAGTCCGTTCCGGGCCCGAGGAGCGGGCCGTGCCATCGGTGCGCACGGCCGAACGACTCGGTCGCCGAGGTCTCCACGATCATCCGGGCCGACCGGTCGGACCGTACCCACACCAGACCGGACGACGACGTCACATCACCGGTCTGGACGCCCCAGCCGGCGCCCGGCCTGCCGCGCAGGGACTGGGCCGGGGCGGCCGCCCCGAGTGTGAGCGCCGCCGAAGCGGCGAGCGAACCGCGCAGCACGGCACGACGGTTGTACGACATCGGATCGCCTCCGGAGAAGGGTGGGGAGGTTGCCGTGCCCATGCCTAGTGCCCTGCGGCGGCTGTCACACGAACCCCGCGTGAACAACGGTGCGCAGGGAGACGGGACCTGGCTGAGAGCATGTCCTGTCGCCGAATCCGTACGGGTACGAACGGGGGCCACCGTCAAGGCCCCTGACGGCTACTGCGTCCTCCGGTGCGGCCGTGGCCGGTCCAACTGCCCCGCGTCCTGGACCGCTTCCGCCAGCAACCGCACCCCGCGCCTGAGCTCCGCCGGAGTCAGATGCGCATAGCCGAGGACCAGCCGCACGCCTCGGTCCCCGGGGCGCGCCGTTCCGTAGGCGGTGAGCGGCGGCACGGCGACGCCGGCGTGTGCCGCGCGTTCCAGGAAGCGTGGCTCGGGGCCGTAGCGCTCCGGCAGCCGAGCGATGATGTGCAGACCGGCGGCGATTCCGCTGACCTCCGCACCGGGGAAGTGCGCTTCGAGCGCCGCGACCAGAACGTCGCGCCGCTCGCGGTAGGCGCGCCCGCACCGGCGCAGCTGACGGTCGTAGCCGCCGCGGGTCACGAAGTCGGCCAGCACGGCCTGGTCGAGCGCGGGGTTGCCGAGGTCCGTCGTCCGTTTGCGGGCCACGATCTCCTCGGTGAGTGCCTCGGGCGCGACGAGCCAGCCGAGGCGCAGGCCGGGTGCCAGTGACTTGCTCACCGAGCCCGTGTAGACGACACGCTCGGGGTCGAGGCCCTGGAGCGCGCCGACAGGTGCACGGTCGTAGCGGAAGTCGCCGTCGTAGTCGTCCTCCACGAGGTACCCGTCCACCGAGCGGGCCCAGTCGAGCAGTTGGGACCGGCGGGCGGCGGAACAGGCGATACCGGTCGGGAACTGGTGTGCCGGAGTCGTCACGGCCAGCCGTACGCCGGACGCCTCCAGCGGGGCCGTCGCCGGGCCTTCGCCGTCGAGCGGCAGGGGCACCGTGGTGAGCCCGGCCGCATCGAACAGCTCGCCGTGCTCCGGACTGCCCGGATCCTCCACGCCGACGGTCCGGTGCCCGCGCCGGTTCAGGACGTGCGCGAGGAGTGCGAGGGCCTGCGCCACGCCCGAGCACACCACCAGCCGCTCGGGATCGGCGACCACACCTCTTCGCCGGGCGAGCAGGCCGGCCAGGGCCGTGCGCAGTTGCGGCAGCCCGCGCGGGTCGGGGTAGCCGAGCGCCTGGTGCGGCAGCCGGCTCAGCACGGACCGGTGCGCGGCGGCCCACGCCGCCCGGGGGAAGAGGGCGAGGTCCGGCGTGCCGGGGCGGAAGTCCACGGCGGCGCCGGCGGCGCGCGGAGCCCGATTGCGCGCCGGTGGCGGTACGGCCGCCCGGACCGCCTCGCTCACCCATGTCCCCGCGCCCCGCCCGCTGTGCAGATAGCCCTCGGCGGTGAGCTGCTCGTACGCCTCGGTGACGAGCCCGCGCGAGACGCCGAGGTCGGCGGCCAGCTCACGGCTCGACGGCAGCCGCGTGCCGGCCATGAGCCGCCCTGACCTGACGGCTTCGCGCAGCGCGGACTGCAGGGCTCGTCCGCGTCCCCGGGCCGGGGCGGATGCGGCGGGCAGCAGCAGCTCCCACGCTGCGGTCCACGGCCGCCCGTCCCCGTCCCGGTCTCCGGTCCCGTCCTGGTCCCCGGACCCGTTGCCGCGTTCGGTCCTGTCCGCGTCCCCGTCCCCGCCTCCGGTCCCGTCCCGGTCTCCGGTCCCGTTCCCGCGTTCGGTCCGGTCCGCGTCCCCGCCTCTGGTCCCGTCCTGGTCCCCGGACCCGTTCCCGCGTTCGGTCCGGTCCCCGTCCCCGCCTCTGGTCCCGTCCTGGTCCCCGGACCCGTTCCCGCGTTCGGTCCGGTCCCCGTCCCCGCCTCTGGTCCCGTCCCGGTCTCCGGTCCCGTCCCCGTCCCCGTTTCCGGCCCCGCCTCCCGTGCCCTCCCCGTCCGTGTGCCTGCCCCGGGCCTTCGCCCCAGGATCCGGATTGGTCCCCGATGCCGTCATGGAAGTGGACCTTAATCCGGACCACCCCGCTCCCTAGCGTCGACGGCATGAACGCGATCTCTGCCCGGCCGACCGCACGAGGAGCGCTCCTCGCCGCCTTCGCCTGCGTCCTCGTCGGCGCCTCCTTCACCGCCAACAGCGTGCTCGTCGACTACCCCCGTGCCGGCGGCCAGGCCCTTCGCTACGGTCTCGCCTGCCTGCTTCTCCTGCCCCTTCTCGGCCGGGGCGGCGCCGCGCCGCTGCGGACCCTCGCACACCGCCAGTGGGGACGGCTCGCCCTGCTCGCCGCCGTCGGCATGGTCGGCTTCAACCTCGCGATCCTCGCCACCGAGCGCACGTCTGAGCCCGCCGTCCCGGGAGTCCTCGTCGGCTGCGCACCCCTCGTGGTCGCGGGCCTCGTACCGCTGCTCGACGGCCGACGGCCCACCCGGCCGGTGGTGCTCGGCGCTCTGCTCGTGGCGGCGGGCGCCTTCGCCGTCCAGGGGTGGGGAAGGACGGACCCCGCCGGAGTCGCCTGGTCGGCGGGAGCCCTCGCGGGGGAGGTGGGCTTCGCCGTCCTGGCCGTGCCCGTCCTCCGGCCGCTCGGCCCCAGGCTGCTCGCCGCCGCGGTCTGCGGGATCGCTGCCGTCGAATCAGCCCTCATCGGGCTGGTGCTCGACGGTGCCGGCGTGGTGCGGATGCCGTCGGCCGCCGAGTCCCTGGCCCTGGTGTGGCAGGCGGCGATCGTGACGGTGATCGGTTTCGTCTGCTGGTACATGGGCGTGCAGCGCATCGGTGCCGAGCGGGCCACGCTCTTCTCGGGTCTGATCCCGGTCTCGGCAGCCCTCACCGCCCCGCTCGTCGGCACCGGTACGTACGGTCCGGCACAGGCGGCGGGCAGCGCCCTCGTCGGGGCCGGAGTCGCCCTGGGATCGGGCGTGTGGGCCCGGGGCACGTCGGGGGCCGCCGGCCGAGATCCGGCCGCCGACGGCCGGAGGTCAGCGGCTGCCGTCGAGGACGACCCGGGCGACCAGCGCGGGGTCGTCGTTCATCGGCACATGGCCGCAGCCGGGCAGCCGCACGAGCCGGGCGCCGGGGATCGCGTGCTTGGCGCGGATGCCCTGGCGGCGCAGCAGCAGCCGGTCGCGGGTGCCCCAGGCCACGGTGACCGGTACGCCCGGCACATCGTCGGTGAAGAGGACCCGGCGGCCGGCGTCGAGGGTCTGGCGGAAGCCGGTCGCCTCGCGGAGCGCGAGCGTCTCGGCGATGACAGCCTCGGGTGAACGGCGCCCGGGGCGGGCGTAGATGGTGCTGGTGAGCGCCGCCCGACCGGCGGCCGTCCGCGACAGCCGGCCGATGACCGCCGGGGGGAGCATCCGGGCGCCCTGTCGCATCGCGAGCAGCGTGCCGAAGGCGTAACGGCGTTCGCTCTCCGTCCAGAAGCCGGCGGGGGAGAGGGCCGTCACGGACCGGACGAGCTTCTCGCGGCCCAGTTGCAGGGCGAGCAGGCCGCCGAGTGAGTTGCCCGCGACATGCGGGCGTTCGACCCCGAGCGCCTCGCAGAGGGCGCCGAGTACCGGCACGACCGTCGAGAGGTCGTACGACACGCCGTCGGGGAGTGCCGGGGACGCGCCGAAGCCGGGCAGGTCGACGGCGATCACGTCGCGGTCCGGTGCGAGGAGCGGAAGGATCGGCTCCCACGCCTGCCAGTGGTGCCCGATGCCGTGGAGCAGCAACAGGGGCTCGCCCGTGCCGATGCGTTCATAGGCCACGGAGACCGTGTGGCTCCCGCGGGGGGAATCGATCGTGAACGAGACCTTCGAGGCCATGCCGCTGCTCCCTGTGCTCCCTGATGGTGCCCTTTTGCAGACGTGCTGTCAGCAACAATTACCGCTCAGTAGGTTCCAGTTCAAGGGGTACCCGCCGGAACGCTCCGGCACGCGGCCCGATGGCGGCCGATGAGCGGCCCTGCGCGCCCCGAAGTTGAACTCCGCGTCCCCGAACCTCCGGAGAAGTGTGCGCCACTGGGGCATCGTCATCTCCGCCGCGCGGGCCGACCCGACCCCGCCGATGTCGATCACCCGGTCGGCCGGCCACCCGAACTCGCCCAGCAGCACCGCCGCCTGCTCCTTCGCGTCCTCGTCGTCCCCGGACACGAAGATCTGATGCGCGGCCGGCACCTTCGCGGGGTTCCCGCCCGCCGCCGGGATCCCTGCCTCGCCGAACGCCGCGGCCTCGGCGAACGGCCGTTGCTCGCGGCCGGGCCGGCGGCCTCCGCCCACACCACGGCCGGGGGATCGGGCGCAGAGCCGACGCGCACCTCGTGCCCCAGCCTCACCAGCTCGCTCGCAAGGGTGCACCCGACCTCGCCGGTGCCCAGTGATCCGTACCGCATCGGGACCTCCCAGGTCCTGACGCCGACCACCGGCCGCCGCCTGGACATGGTGTGCACGGGCCGCACCCCGATGTGCCGAGCGACCCACGTCGATCGCCTGGACAGGAGGGAACCTGTCGGCTGGGATGGAACCGTGGCGACCGACACCGTGACCGACGTCTTCGAGGCCCACCGCTCCGTGCTGACGGGAGTGGCCTACCGCATGCTCGGCAGGTTCGCCGACGCCGAGGACGTGGTCCAGGAGGCCTGGCTGCGCTGGTCCGCGGAGGAGCGGGACGACGTCCGGGAGCCCCGCGGCTATCTCGTACGGATCACCACCCGGCTCGCCATCGACCGGCTGCGACAGGCGCAGTCGCGCCGTGAGGCGTACGTCGGACCCTGGCTGCCCGAGCCCGTCGCCACCGACTTCGACCACACCGCCCCCGACACCGCCGAGCGCGCCGTGCTCATGGAGTCCGTGTCGTTCGCCGTCCTGGTCGTCCTCGAATCCCTCTCGCCGCTGGAGCGCGCGGTGTTCGTGCTGCGGGAGGCCTTCGGATTCCCGTACGGCGAGATCGCGACGACCCTGGACCGCAGCGAGGCGGCGGTGCGGCAGCTCGCCGGGCGGGCCCGGCGCCATGTCGAGGAGCGCAAGCCGCGATACGACGTCGATCCGGCCGAACGCCGGGCCCTGACCGAGCGGTTCCTCGCCGCGGCGGCCGGCGGCGACCTCGATGCGCTCCTGAACCTCCTCGCCCCCGACGTCCGGCTGGTCAGCGACAGCGGAGGCAAGTCGAAGGCGCCCCTGCGGGTCATCGAGACCGCGGACAAGGTGGGCCGTTTCCTGCACGCCGTGGCCAAGGAGCCCCTGCCCGACTCCGAGTTCCGGCTCACGGAGCTCAACGGAGCGCCCGGCCTGCTGGTGCTCGCGGGTGGACACCTGGACACCGCCCTCCAGATCGAGGTCAGGGACGGCCTCATCCAGTGCATCTACCTCGTACGGAATCCGGACAAGCTCGGCGGCCTGGTGCCGTAGGGTCCGGCGCCCCGGTCCGGTCCTGTCCGGCGCCCCGGTCCGGTCCTGTCCGGCCCCATCCGTTCCGGCCCGGACCGGCCCGATCGGGGCCGGTGCGGCCTGATCCTGAAGACGGATCCCAGCGACGCCGTTCCGCCGCCCCGCGTGGTCCCGCATCCCGACCGGATGCGGGGCCGTTGCTTTTTCGCCGGAGCACGAACCTTCCGTGAACGCTCTGTGGCAGACGGTGATTCCATGTCCCCGCGCATCAGGATTGGTCTTGACCAAGTCTGTGCGCCGTCCTATGGTCGCAGAGTTAGTGCAGGAACCTTTAATAAACAAGGGCACGGAAAGCCGCCGGGGCCACGGTGATTGCGGAGGACAGGGTGGGGACCACGCAGCTCGAATCGGTGCCGGAGCCGAAGTACTGGCACCTGAAGACCGTGATCGGCGAGGCGCTGGACTCCGACTTCTCGGTCGGTGAGATCCTGCCCAACGAGCGTGAGCTGGCCGCCCGTTTCGGCGTCGCCCGCGCCACTCTCCGCCAGGCGCTCGAACAGCTCGAGCTGGAGGGCCGGTTGCAGCGTCGCCGCGGTGTCGGCACCACCGTCGCCCCGCCCCGCATGGGCGTCGACGTCTCCACCTCCCCGCAGGGCTGGCCCGGTGGCCCCGAGGACTCCTGGCAGCCGCTCGACTGCAGGGTCGCCCTGCCGCCGCCCGCCGTGGCCCGCGTGCTCGACACGGACGGCGACGAGGAAGTCCACACCGTGCGCCGGATGCTGGTCACCCACGGCCAGCCGGTCGCGGCCGAGCTGCTCTACATCCCGTCCGGTTCCGTGCCGGATCTCTCCGCCATCGGCGCTCCGTCCGGCGCGGCGCGTGCCCGCGGGGTCCTGCGCGAGCTGCAGCGGCTGGCCCTCGACGGCCAGGACCGTGCCGTGGAGCTCGGATCGGCCCGCGCGGACGACGCCAAGGAGCTGGACCGGCTGCCGGGCGCGCCCGTTCTCGTCGTCACCACGCGCTACTTCAGCGAGGGCCGCACCGCCGTCGTGTCCGTCGCGACGTACCGGGCGGACACCTGCCGGCTCACCTTCGGCGACTCGGGCGACCTGGAGATCCGGCACGAGGGACACCAGCGCCGCGCCTCCTGAGCCTTCCGCGCTCCGGCCTCCTGAGCCTTCCGCGCTCCGGCCTCCCGGGTGCGCTGGAAGCCTGCCGGGTGCCCTGTTCGGCCCGTCGCACCGAGCGGCGGGCCGTACGCGTTCCTTCGAGCCCGTCCTCGTGCCCGCGGGCTCAGTGCCGAGCCGTCACCGATCCCTCGACGGCGAACAACTGCTCCTCCACATGGTCCAGCGCCAGCCGCAGCGCCCCCGTCGCCACAACGGCCTCACCGAGCATCGACAGCGCCACGCGGGGCGGCCGGAGGCAGTAGCGGGACAGTTCACCCCGCAGCGGGTCGAGTACGCCGTCCAGACCGGCAGCCCAGCCGCCGACGACGACGAGCTCCGGGTCCAGCGCCAGGACGAGCGCCGCCACATCGTGCACCAGCCGCTGGATGAACCGGTCCACGGCAGCCCGCGCCCGCTGGTCTCCCTGCCGGGCAAGCGCGAACACCGCGGCAACGGCCTGCTCGTCCAGTGGATGCAATGGTTCACCGGTCGTCGACAGCAGCGTCTCGGGCGTGACCTCCCGGCCCAGCAGATGCAGCGCGCCGATCTCCCCGGCCGCGCCGCCGTAGCCACGGTGCAGCCGCCCGCCGATCAGCGAGCCCGCGCCCGGGCTCAACCCCGCCAGCACGAAGACGATGTCGTCCGAGTCCGTCGCGGCACCCTTCCAGTGCTCGGCGACGGCCGCGGCGTTGGCGTCGTTCTCCACCAGCACGGGGCAGCGGAACGACCGCCTCAGCCGCTCACCGAGCGCGAGCCCCGTCCAGCCGGGCAGAGCCGTGCACAGCCGCACCGTCCCGTCGGCCTCGACGATCCCCGGCGTACCGACCCCGACCGCGCGCAGCGAACTCCGGGCGACACCGGACCGGCGCAGGACATCGGCGACGACGGCACGCACCCGCTCGAGCCGCTCCTCGACCGACGCGGTCTCCGACACCTCCCGCGACCCGGCGCCCGTGATCCGCCCGTCGAGCCCCGACAGCAGCGCGGCAACCCTGTGCGGGCCGATCTCCACTCCCAGCAGATGCCCGGCCTCCGCGCGGAAGCGGAACCGCCGCGCCGGACGACCCTGCCGGCGGGCCTCGCTCTCGTCGGGTGCGGCCTCCAGGACCAGACCGGCCTCGATCAGCCCTTCGACCACACCCTCGACGGTCGGCCGGGACAGCCCGGTGATCCGGGTGAGGTCGGTGAGCGTGGTCGAGTCGGCGCCCCGCAGTGCATGGAGTACCACCGCGGAGTTGATCCGCCGCAGCAGCGACGGGTCCCCGCCGGTCAGCCGACCCACCGTGTGTCCTTCCAGCTCGTGCGCGTGTCTGCGGATCGTACTCAATGGCGGTGGGGCACGGCGAGCGTCCGCAGAAGAGGTGCGTACCGCACGGCCGGGAAACGCCCTGCCGGGCTCCCGGCTGTCCACCTGACGGTCCGCCACATGTCAGTGAGGGCAGGTTTACTGGCCTCATGACCCTCGCACGGCATCTGGCGACCATCGATCTGCTGCGCGCCCGTCCCTTTCCGGCGGAGCCCGGCAGATCGGACGTGGGCCCCAGCGGTCCCGGTTTTCACATGGCCGAGCTGAGTACGAGCGAGGACTTCTGGGAGGACGGATCGCGGCGGGAGCTCGTCGAGGAGCAGTACGAGGCGGAGCGCGAGGCCCTCGCGCTGTTGCTGAGCGAGCGGTGGGGCGAGGCGCAGGTCTTCAGTCTGGCCTCGGTGTTCGCCGGATCCTTCGACGGCGGCGAGGAGATACCGGAGCCCTGGGGGACGCTCAGCAACTCGGTGCCCGATGTGCACCTGTGGCGCGTGGACGGCCGGTGGGTGGTGCTGGGCCTCTCGCAGTGGGACACGGAGCTGCCGTTCCAGCTGCTGGCCGTCGTGACGGACACGGACCCGCCGTAGGAACGGCCGGGCCGCCTGCGGATCGGCAGGCTGCTCGTGGATGGGCAGCCCCCTCGTGAAATGGCCGGGCCGCCTCAGGCGCGGCCGGTTCCTCCCGGGGCGGCCGCGGCCTCTCGCAGCCGGGCGAACTCCTCCGCCATGGTCTGCGCCGTCCAGTGGGCGTTGAGACCGCTGGGGTTGGGCAGCGCCCAGATCCGGGTGTCGCCGATCATCTGCTCCTGCGGGCCGACGCGCGCCGTGCGGTCTCCGAAGGCCGTGCGGTACGCCGTGACGCCCGCGACCGCCAGCCAGCGCGGCCGCAGGCGTTCCACCTTCCCGGCGAGGATCCGGCCGCCCTCGCGGAACTCCTCGTCGCCGAGTTCGTCGGCCCGCGCGGTCGCCCGGGCCGCCACGTTGGTGATCCCGAGCCCGTACCTGAGCAGTTCGTCCTGCTCGGACGGCTTCAACTGGCGCGGGGTGAAGCCCGACAGATGCAGCACCGGCCAGAAGCGGTTCCCCGGCCGGGCGAAGTGGTGGCCCGTCGCGGCCGACATCAGACCGGGGTTGATGCCGCAGAACAGGACGGACAGACCGTCCGCGACCACGTCGGGAACGAGGCGGTCGCGGGCGGCCTCCAGCTCGGCGGGGGTGAACCGGGCCACGGGAGCGATCCCGGTCAGAGGATGGAACCCGGCGCGTACGCGGCGGCGTCCGGGTGCTGCTTGGCGATCTCCTCGATGCGGGCGACCACCGAGGCGACCTGGTCGGCCGCCGCGCCGGTGAAGGACAGCCTGTCCGCCATCAGCGCGTCGAGCTCTGCGCGGTCCAGCGGGATGCGGTCGTCGGCGGCGAGCTTGTCCAGCAGCTCGTTGCGTTCGGCGCCCTGCTCGCGCATCGCCAGGGCCGAGGCGACGGCGTTCTCCTTGATGGCCTCGTGGGCGAGCTCGCGGCCGACCCCGGCGCGCACCGCACCCATCAGGACCTTGGTCGTGGCCAGGAACGGGAGGTAGCGGTCGAGTTCGCGGGCGACGACCGCAGGGAAGGCGCCGAACTCGTCCAGCACCGTCAGGAACGTCTCCAGCAGTCCGTCGAACGCGAAGAACGCGTCGGGGAGCGCGACCCGGCGCACCACCGAACAGGACACGTCGCCCTCGTTCCACTGGTCGCCCGCCAGCTCGCCGGTCATCGAGGCGTAGCCGCGCAGGATCACCATCAGGCCGTTGACGCGCTCGCAGGAGCGGGTGTTCATCTTGTGCGGCATCGCGGACGAGCCGACCTGGCCGGGCTTGAAGCCCTCGGTGACCAGCTCGTGCCCGGCCATCAGCCGGATCGTCTTCGCCAGCGAGGACGGCGCGGCGGCGAGCTGCACCAGGGCCGTCACGACGTCGTAGTCCAGCGACCGCGGGTAGACCTGGCCGACGGACGTGAAGGCGTGGGCGAAGCCCAGGTGGCCCGCGATGCGCTGCTCCAGCTCGGCGAGCTTCGCCGCGTCCCCGCCGAGCAGGTCGAGCATGTCCTGGGCGGTGCCGACCGGGCCCTTGATGCCGCGCAGCGGGTAGCGGCCGAGCAGTTCCTCCAGCCGCGCGTAGGCGACCAGCAGTTCGTCGGCCGCCGTCGCGAAGCGCTTGCCGAGCGTCGTCGCCTGGGCGGCGACATTGTGCGAGCGGCCGGCCATGACCAGCTCCGCGTACTCCCCGGACAGCTTCCCGAGGCGCGCGAGCACCGCGACCGTGCGGTCGCGCATCAGCTCGAGCGAGAGGCGGATCTGGAGCTGCTCGACGTTCTCGGTCAGGTCGCGGGAGGTCATTCCCTTGTGCACGTGCTCATGGCCGGCGAGGGCGTTGAACTCCTCGATGCGCGCCTTCACATCGTGCCGGGTGACCTTCTCGCGCTCCGCGATGGAGACGAGGTCGACCTGGTCGAGCACGCGCTCGTAGTCGGCGACGGCGGCGTCCGGCACCTCGATCCCGAGGTCCTTCTGCGCGCGCAGGACGGCGAGCCAGAGCTGACGCTCCAGCTTCACCTTCTGCTCGGGGGACCACAGGACGGCGAGCTCCGCGGAGGCGTAGCGGCCGGCCAGGACGTTGGGGATGCGAGGCTTTGCAGTCACGTGTACGGATTCTACTGGCGGTTTGCGCAGGCCAGCGCCCCGCCCCGATTTGTGGCTTGCTACGAGTACCCGCCTCGGGGCCCGCTCACGTCACACGAGTCCGCGGTCGCGAGCCGTATCGCGGGCCTCGTCGACCGGAACGTCGAGCGGAACGTCGACCGGCACATCGACCCGGACCTCGTACGGCAGCAGGTCGGGCCGCTTCGCCGGCCGGCCGTCACCGGACGAGCGCCCGGTGAGCCGACGCCCGATCCACGGCCCCAGATACTGCCGGGCGAAGCGCACGTCCGCCGTCCGCCGGGCGGCCCACCCGGGCGGCACCACCGGCGGCAGCGGCGCCTGCCAGTCGTCCTCGGCGGCCAGACCGAGCGCCTGCCACACCGCCTCGGCGACCCGGCGGTGCCCCTCGGCGGTCAGATGCAGCCGGTCCACGTCCCACAGCCGCTGATCGCCGAGGACGGGCGCCCCGTACAGGTCCACCACCAGCGCGCCGTGCCGCGGCGCGAGCGTGTCGATGTGGTCGAACAGCTCCTCCATGCGCGGCCGGAAACGCTCCATGACCGGGCCGTTGCGGCCGGGGCTGCGCATCAGGACCAGCCGCTCGCACGACGGCGCGAGCCGCTCAACGGCCTCCTCCAGCAGCCCCCGCACCCGGCCCATGTCGCACTTGGGGCGCAAGGTGTCGTTGAGCCCGCCGACGAGGGTCACCACATCGGCCTTCATCGCGGCCGCGCGGTCCACCTGCTCGTCGACGATCTGTCCGATGAGCTTGCCGCGGACGGCGAGATTGGCGTACCGGAACCCCGGCGCGCGGGCGGCCAGCCGCGCCGCGAGGAGATCGGCCCAACCCCGGTACGAGCCGTCGGGCAGCAGGTCCGACATGCCCTCGGTGAAGGAGTCGCCGACCGCGACAAAGCTGGTGTATGTGGCATTCATCTGCATGGCGGAGCGATACTACCGCGCGGTACGGTCCCCCGGTTCCGGCCTCCGGGAGCCTGTCCCACGCGGAGGGGGAGACCTGTGAGCGATGCGCTGCTGAACGCCCTGGCGGAGGCTCTGGCGGACGTGGTGCCTGAGGGCCACCGACACCGGGCCACCTGGACGGTCGCCCTCCAGGGCCAGGGCACGAGCTGGACCGCCACCGCCCGCGGCGAGGCCGCGGCCACCGTCGAGGCGGAGAGCGGTGACCTGCTGCTGCTCGTCCACGGCCCCTACGAGCCCTCCGACGCGCGCTTCACGCACAGCGGGGACCGCCGCGTGCTCGACGCCTGGCTCTCCGCCACGGCCCGGTAACCGGCTCGTCGACGGCCTGCCGCCTGCCGGACATGGCCGAGTGGGTATGTCCCGTACATGACGAGCTTGCTGAGCGCGGCCTTCTGGGCCGCCACCGCCGAACGCGCCGTCCGCACCTTCGCCCAGTCACTCGCCGCGGTGCTCATGGCCGGCGCGACGAGCCTCTTCGACGTCGACTGGCCCGCCGCCCTCGCGACGGCGGGCCTGGCGGCGCTGCTCGCCGTCCTCACGGCTATCGGCGCGTCCGGTGTCGGCGGGCGCGGCCCCGGCATCACGGAGACCACGGACCGTACGGACCCAGGCGTCCGAGGCGCCCGGAGCGGCCGAACGAGGATGTGGCGGCTCAGCTGAGCTGACCGGGCGGCCTCACCAGCTCCCGGAGCACGTCCTCCATGGTGACCAGACCGGCGGGCTTGCCGTCCTCGTCCAGCACCGCGGCGAGATGCGTCCGGCTGCGGCGCATCGCGGTCAGCACATCGTCGAGCGGCGTCGAGGCACGCACCCGCGCGATGGGCCGCATCGCCGTGACCGGGAACGGCGCGTTGCGCGGGAACTCGTCCAGGGCGTCCTTCACATGCAGGTAGCCCAGGAGCGTGCGGGTGCTGTCCACGACGGGGAAGCGGGAGTACCCCGACTCCGCCGACAGCCGCTCCAGCTCCTCGGGCGTGACGCCCACGTGCGCGTACACCACCCGCTCCACCGGCACCACCACATCGGCCACCGGCCGGCGCCCCAGCTCCAGCGCGTCGCGCAGCCGCTCGGCCGCCCGGTCGTCCAGCAGTCCGGCTCTCCCGGAGTCCCTGACCAGCCGCGCCAGTTCGTCGTCCGAGAACGTCGCCGTCACCTCGTCCCTGGTCTCCACCCGCAACAGCTTCAGCAGCGCGTTCGCGAAGGCGTTGATCGCGAAGATCACCGGGCGCAGGGCCCGGGCCAGGGTCACCAGCGGCGGACCGAGCAGCAGCGCCGTCCGTGTGGGCTCGGCGAGCGCGATGTTCTTCGGCACCATCTCGCCCAGCAGCATGTGCAGATAGGTCGCCACCCCCAGGGCGATCACGAACGAGATCGGGTGGACCAGCCCGTGCGGCACACCGAGGACGTCGAAGACCGGCTCCAGCAGATGAGCGATGGCGGGCTCCGCGACCACACCGAGCACCAGGGTGCACAGGGTGATGCCGAGCTGCGCCGCGGCGAGCAGCGCCGAGACGTGTTCCAGGCCCCACACGACGGCACGGGCCCGCTTGTTCCCGGCCTGCGCCTCCGGCTCGATCTGGCTGCGGCGCACGGAGATCAGGGCGAACTCCGCACCGACGAAGAAGGCATTGACGACCAGCGTCAGAAAACCGATCAGGAGCTGGATCACGGTCGTCATCGCGTGGACCGCCCCTCGTCGTAGTCCCCGTAGCTGTCGGAGCCGTCGGAGTCCTGCGGCGCGAGCGGCGCGTGCATCAGCACCCGCGCCGCGCGCCGTCCGGACGCGTCGACCACGTCGAGTCGCCAGCCGGACAGCTCGATGCCGTCGCCGACGACGGGAATGCGGCCGATCTCCGTGGCGATCAGCCCGGCGAGCGTCTCGTACGGCCCCTCGGGCACCCGCAGCCCGATCGCCTCCAGCTGGTCGGCGCGGGCGGCACCGTCGGCCGACCACAGGGCCCGGCCGTCCGCGTCCTCACCGGCCCTCGCGAGGTCCGGTGTCTCGTGCGGATCGTGCTCGTCACGGACCTCGCCCACGACCTCCTCGACGATGTCCTCCAGGGTGACCACTCCGGCCGTACCGCCGTACTCGTCGATCACGACCGCCATCGTCCGCTTGCCGGAAAGCCGGTCGAGCAGCCGGTCCACGGTGAGCGTCTCGGGCACCAGCAGCGGTTCGCGCAGCAGCTCGGCCACGGGATGACGGAGCCGCCGCTCGGCCGGGACGGCCAGCACGTCCTTGATGTGCGCGATGCCGACGACGGAGTCGAGGCTGCCCCGGTAGACGGGGAAGCGCGACAGTCCGGTGGCCCGCGTGGCGTTGGCGACGTCCTCCGCGGTCGCCAGGATGTCGAGGGCGGTGACCTGGACACGAGGCGTCATCACGTTCTCCGCCGTGAGCTGGGCCAGACAGAGCGTCCGGACGAACAGCTCGGCGGTGTCCGCCTCCAGCGCGCCCTCCTTGGCGGAGTGCCGGGCCAGCGCGACGAGCTCCTGGGGCGTGCGCGCGGACGCCAGCTCCTCGGTCGGCTCGAGCCCGAGCCGGCGCAGGATGCGGTTGGCCGTGTTGTTCAGATGGCCGATGAGGGGGCGGAAGGCCGCAGAGAAGAACCGCTGCGGCGTCGCGACGGCCTTCGCGACCGTCAGCGGCGACGAGATCGCCCAGTTCTTGGGCACGAGCTCGCCGACGACCATCAGCACGATCGTCGAAAGGCCCGTCCCGATGGCGAGCGCCAGGGACGACGAGACGTTCGGGGACACACCGAGCGCCTCGAGCGGACCGCTGATCAGCTTGGCGATGGACGGCTCGGCGAGCATGCCGACGACCAGATTGGTGACCGTGATGCCGAGCTGCGCGCCGGAGAGCTGGAAGGTGAGCCCGCGCACGGCCTTCAGGGCGCTCGCGGCCCCGCGCTCGCCCCGTTCCACGGCCCGCTCCAGGTCGGCGCGCTCGACGGTCGTGAGCGAGAACTCCGCCGCGACGAATGCCCCGCAGGCGAAGCAGAGCAGCACCGCCACCATGAGCAGGAGGACCTCGGTCATCGGTTCACCTCCGTCCCATGATCGGCCAGGGGGAGGAGGATCGCGCGATGTCTGCTACTGGGAGGCTCGCCCATGGGCGGACGCTCACACCTTTCGTTCATATGGTCGGGAGAACACCATGCTAAAGGACGGGCAAAGGGGTCATGTCGCGCCCCTGCCCGGCCGGGGCGGCCTCCCCGGCAGGCCGACCCCCTGCCCGGCAGGGCCTGCCGGGCAGGGGGCCGGGGCGTCAGATGAAACGCTTCACCCAGCGGCTCCACTCCGGCTGCGGCGCATATCCGGCCGAGCGCCACGCATGGTGCGCCGTCTCGTTCCCGTCCAGCACCATCGCGTCCCCGCGCCGCCCGCCCAGCCGTACGAAACGTTCCTCCGCGGCCGCGAGCAGCGCCCCGCCCACACCGCACCGCCGGTGGTCCGGATGGACCGCCAGCCGGTACAAGTGACAGCGCCAGCCGTCGAAGCCCGCGATCACCGTGCCCGCCAGCTCGCCGTCGCGCTCCGCGAGGATCAGCGCATCGGGGTCGCGCTCGACCAGCAGCTCGACCCCCGCCCGGTCGTCGCTGATGCTGGTGCCCTCCGCCGCCACCTTCCAGAACGCGAGCACGGAGCCGAGGTCGGCCGGCGTCGCGGTCCGTATCCGAAGATCAGTCATGGCGGCCATCCCAGCATCGCCCCGACGGCCCGTCGACGGCATTCCGCCATGCGATACGGGCCCGCTCAGTCGCCCCGCAGCTCCTCGATCACCTGACCGAACGACTCCATCCACGGGTCGAGCACGGTGAGGTACGAGAAGCCGTACCGCGCGCGCTGCTCCCTCATCTGGTCCGTGATCTGCTTCACCGTGCCGACGGCGAGCAGCGGCAGCTCCAGCACCTGCTCCTCGGTGAAATGCGGGACCAGCGGCAGCAACTCCCGGGCCGCGGCCCGCCGGTCGTCGGTGATCGTCGGGGCCCGGACGAGCAGGTTGAGCTCGGCAGGGCTTTCACGGCCGGCCGCGAACGAGTGGTACGCCGCCACCCGCTCGTCCAGCTCCTCCGTGGTGAGCGCCATCAGCACGCCGTTCGACTCGCGGGCCCCGGTGAACGCGACGACGTCCGCGTACTCGGCCGCCGGCCGCAGCACCCGGTTGCCGTTCCCGCCGATCAGCAGAGGTGGCCGCGGGCGCTGCACCGGTTGCGGCACGTGTCCCTCGTCCGCCGGCAACCGGTTCACCTCCTCGAGCCTACGGGCCGGTCGGTCCACGCTCCCCCAGAGCTTCGCCTGGGAGGTCCCCCCAGCCAGGCGGGAGGAAGTCCAGGCCCGCGCGGTCGTGCTCCTCCTCCGCATAGCCGGTGCCGAGCCCGATCTCCAGCCGCCCGCGCGCGAGTACATCGGCGGTGGCGATCTCCCGGGCGAGCAGAGCGGGGTTCCGGAACGCCGCGTTGAGGACGAACGTGCCGAGCCGCGGCCGCTGCGTCGCATCGGCGGCGGCGGTCAACGCCGGAAACGGCGCCACCATGCCCAGGTGATCGGGCACCAGGACGACGTCGTAGCCGAGCTCCTCCGCCCGCCGGCACCGCTTGCGCCACTCCTCGCCCTCGGCGGGCGTCACCATGTTCACCCCGAACCGGAACGGCCTGGCCAGGAAGTCCCTCCTCGGAAGATCGGCTACTCGTGCGCGATGGCGTTGAGCACGTTCATCCGCGACGCCCGCAGCGCCGGAAGCACCGCCGCCGCCAGACCCACCACCACCGATCCGAGCACGACCGCCACGACCGTCCCCCACGGCACGGCGAACTCGGTCATGCCCTCCAGCTCCAGCACCTGCTGCACCGCCACTCCCCACACCATGCCCAGCGCGAGTCCCAGTACCGCTCCGAAGACCGCGATCACGACCGATTCCAGCCGGATCATGCGGCGCAGCTGCACCCGCGAGAGACCGATCGCCCGCAGCAGCCCGATCTCCCGGGTCCGCTCGACCACCGAGAGCGCCAGCGTGTTCACGACGCCCAGCACGGCGATGACGATCGCCAGGCCCAGCAGCGCGTACACCAGATGGAGCAGTACGGAGATCTGCTGCCGCACCAGCTCCTTGTAGTCGGCCTGATCCCTCACCTGCACCTGCGGATACGGCTCCAGGGCCTCCTCCAGCGCCATGCGCAGCTCGCCCGGATCGACGCCGCCCGCCGCGTTCACGTAGACCGCGCTCTCCTGACCGCCCGGCACATGCCGGTCCAGGGTGGCAAGACCCATGAACAGTCCGCCCCGCATCCCGGGCCCCGTGGCCTGGTCCATGTCCGTCAGCGCGCCGACCGTCAGCCGGGCCTGCCGTCCGCCGGGGAACTCCACCGGCAGCACCGAACCGATCCGCACCCCGTGCTCCGCGGCGAAGCCCCGGTCCATGCCCAGTGCGTCCGGCGCCAGCGCGGCTCGCGTGTCCCCGCTCGCGTACGTGACGTTCGCGGCCTCGTCCAGCCCGGGGTCGTACCCCGCGGCCGTCGACTCCACCCGCCCGCCGTCGGGAAGCGTCAGCGCCAGCGGCGTGAACCGCTGCCGTACGACCGTGCCCGCGCCCGCCACGTCCCGTACCTTCTCGGTGACCTCCCGCGGGAACGGCTGGAAGTTGGTGTTCTGGACGACGAAGTCGGCGCCCAGCGTGCGGTCGATCTGCCGGTCGAAGGAGCGCGTCATCGAGGCGCTCGCCACCGAGAGTCCGGTCACCAGCGCCAGCCCGATCATCAGTGCAGCGGCCGTCGCGCCCGTACGCCGAGGATTGCGCAGGGCGTTGCGCCGGCTCATGCGGCCGACCGCACCGAACAGCCGAGGGTACGCCCCGCCGAGCAGCCTGATCACCGGCCGCACCAGCAGCGGACCGGCCACCACGGCGGCGATCAGCGTCAGCACCACGCCCAGTCCGAGAAGCGAGGACGCGGTCGCCGTCCGCCCGCTCGCCGCACACCCCGCGAGCGCGGCGAGGCCCGCCGCCCCGACGAGCCCACCCGCGACCGCCCTGACCTTCAGCGGCCGTCCCACACCCGCGACTTCGGCGTCCGCGAGGGCGGCCATCGGCGACACCCCGGCCGCGCGGCGGGCCGGCAGATACGCGGCGACAAAGGTGACGCCGAGACCGACGACGTACGCCGCGACCGGAGTCACCGGCCCGACCACCATCTCGGCGGCCCTCAGATTCATCCCGAACAGGCCCATCAGCTCGATCAGACCCGCGGCGAGACCGATCCCGGCGGCCAGCCCCAGCGTCGCGCCGACCAGCCCGAGCAGCAGCGCCTCGGTGAGCACCGAGCGGCGCACCTGCCGCCGGTCCGCGCCCAGGGCCCGCAGCAGCCCCAACTCGCGCGTCCGCTGGGCGATCAGCATCGAGAAGGTGTTGACGATCAGGAAGATCCCGACCAGCACCGCGACGCCGGCGAAGCCGAGCATCACGTACTTGATCACATCGAGGAATCCGCCCAGCTGCTCGGCGGCCGACTCGGCCTGCTCGTCCGCCGTCCTCAGCTCGTAGGTGTCGCCGAGCACGGTGCCGATCCGCTGCTTCAGCTCGGCGTCGGACACACCGCCGGCCGAGTCCACGGAGATCGACGTGGCCGCGTCCGGCCTGCCCAGCAGCCTCCGCTGGGCCGTCGCCGTGTCGAGATACACGAGTGCCGCACCCGGGTTGGTGGTGGTGAAGGTGGCGATGCCGACGATCTCGACATCGAAGGAGCCCGGCTGGGCCACGACGGTGAGCGTGTCCCCGATGCGCACGTCCTTCTTGTCGGCCGTGTCCTTGTCGACGACGGCCTGGCCCGGACCCTCCGGCGCGTGTCCTGCGGTGAGCCGCACCGGACTGCGGTCGGTGACGTACCAGTTGGCGGCGACGGTGGGTGCCCCCGTCGTCGGGCCGAGGGGCTCCTTGCGGTCGTCGACGACCGTGACGTTCTCGACGGCCGCGTCGACATGCGCGTCGGCGACACCGTCGACCTCGCGGACGCGCTGGGCGAGCGACGCCGGGACCGTACGGACGACACCGGAGGGCACGTACTCGTCGAGACCCTCCTTCGGGGAGACCGTCACATCCGCCGAGGTCGAGGCGAACAGCCGGTCGAAGGTGCGGGCCACCGTGTCCGAGAAGATCAGCGAGCCGCTGACGAAAGCGACGGACAGGATCACCGCGAGGGCCGAGAGGAGCAGGCGGCCCTTGTGGGCGAGGAAGCTCCGCAGCGTCGCCTTCAGCACGGCGCCGGTCCCTCAGCTCTTGCGCAGGGTGTCGAAACGCTTGAGGCGTTCCAGCACCGCCTCGGCCGTCGGCTCGTGCATCACGTCCACGATGCGCCCGTCGGCGAGGAACAGCATCTGATCCGCGTGGCCTGCCGCGCCCGGGTCATGGGTCACCATCACCACCGTCTGGTCCAGGCGGTCCACGGCCTCCCGCAGGAAGCCGAGCACCTCGGCACCGGCCCGCGAGTCCAGATTGCCGGTCGGCTCGTCGGCGAAGATCAGCTCGGGGCGGGAGGCGAGGGCCCGGGCGCAGGCGACACGCTGCTGCTGACCGCCGGAGAGCTGCGCGGGCCGGTGCTTCAGCCGGTCGCGCAGCCCCAGGGTGTCGATCACCTGGTCCACCCACTCCCGGTCGGGTCTCCGCCCGGCGATGTCCATCGGGAGCGTGATGTTCTCGGCGGCGGTGAGCGTCGGCAGCAGGTTGAACGCCTGGAACATGAAGCCGACACGGTCCCGGCGCAGCCGGGTGAGCTCACGGTCCCTGAGCCCGGTGATCTCGGTGTCGCCGAGCCAGACCTGCCCCGCGGAGACCGTGTCGAGGCCCGCGAGACAGTGCATCAGCGTGGACTTGCCGGATCCGGAGGGGCCCATCACGGCCGTGAAGCGCCCGCGCGCGATGTCCACGTCCACGGAGTCGAGGGCGAGCACGGCCGTCTCGCCCGTGCCGTACGCCTTGGTGAGGCCGCGGGCCCGCGCGGCGAGCGGCGCGTCCGTGGCCGGTCCATGGGCCGGCGCTGTGGCAGGAGTGGACAATGCTGCCTCCCGGGTCGTGGGTGTCTGCGGCTCCCGAACTCCGTGCTCCGTGCTGCGTACCCCCGAGCGTACGGGCAGCCTCCAGGGGTTGTCGGTGCTAGCGCCACAGCGCTAGCGTGAAGGGGTGGCCAAGACTCAGCTGAACGTACGGGTGGACGAGAGCACCGCCGAGACCGCGCGCCGGCGGGCGCACCAGCGCGGGGTGAGCGTGAACCGCTACATCGAGGAGCTCGTCCAGCAGGACGCGGGCGAGGTCGGGCGCACGTTCGTCGATGCCGCGGCCGACTTCATGAAGCAGTACGAGTCGGTGTTCGCCGAGGAGTTCGGCGCGTCGGGCGGTGCGTCGGGCAGCGTGCCGGGCCGCGCGTCAAGCGCGGAGCGGAGCAAGGGCGGGCGTTGAACCTCTCGATCGACCTCGCCTGGCTTCTCATGGTCGCCGAGCACAAGACGCCCGGCGATCCGCAGGTCACCGACTGGGGTGCGCTCGTCGCCGCCGTCAGCCGTCACGATGCGGAGATATTCGGCACGCCCGTCTACAGCGATCCGCACACGCGTGCCGCGTCCCTGCTGCAACTGCTGCTGCACGTTCCCGCGCTGGAGCACTCCAACGCGATGTTCGCGTCGGCCGTCGCGTACGGCTATCTCGTCGCATCGGGCCTGAAGGTCGTGACCTCGCCCGAGCAGGTCCGTGACCTCGCACGGCTCGTGAAGGACGGCAAGGCGGACGTCCGGACCATCGCCGGCGAACTCCGCCAGTGGAGCCACTGAGCCGGCCATCGCGGAAGATCCGCGGAAGCCGCCCGTCCGGACGTGGGCCGTGGCTAGGTTGCGACGCATGGCCACCACACAGAACGCGCGTACGAGACGAATGGCGCTCGCGGTCTCCGGCGCCGCGGTGATCGCGGTCCTGGGCATCAGCGGTGCGATCGCGGCGAACGGGACGGACGGGCCGGTCGCCCGCGTCGGCGTCGCCGACGAGACGTCGACGCCGCCGGACACCGGCGGATCGACGGGCGGGGACAGCAGCGGCAGCGACGGCGGCGGTACCGACAGCGGCGGCAGCGTGGGCGTGAGCGACGGCGGCACCACGAACGGGTCCGACGGCAGCGGTTCGACGGGCGAGACCGTCGGCGGACCGGACCCCAGCCCGACCGGCCCGCCCGGCCCGACCGACCCCGCGCCGACGGATCCCCCGTCCCCGTCCCCCTCGCCCAGCACGCCCGCCGATCTGGACGGCCTGGCCGAGCGCATCGACGAGCTGAACGCCAAGGTCGACCAACTGCCGACGAAGAAGGAACTGGCCGACGCGCTACGGGCGTTCGCCGACGAGCTGGAGAAGGGCGACGGCGACCGGCGACGCTGAGCGCTTCCCGATGCCGAGGGGGACCAGCTAGGACACGTCCTGGGCCGGTGCGTCGGTCGTGTACGGCCGGCGCGCCACTCCCAGCACCGCGAAGGACGAGGGCAGTCGGGGTCCCTTCTCCGGAATGCTCAGCCCGCGGAACGCGCCGACGTCGAAGCCGGCCCGCTCCATAGCGGCGATCGGGTCGCGGGCCGTGTGGCAGCCGCCGAACAGCCACGGCCACACCGTGCGGTCCAGGGCCCGCTGGGTCCTGGCCATCGCCCGGCCCGGCGCCAGACCGTGCTCGAAGAAGCGCAACTCACCGCCCGGGCGCAGCACCCGCTTGATCTCCGAGAGCGCCCGCGGCACGTCCCGTACCGTGCACAGCACCAGGGACACGACGGCCCCGTCGAACGCCTCGCTCTTGACCGGCAGCGCCTCGGCGGCACCCGGCACCACATCGACGGGCACGTCGGCGCGGAGCGCCGCGGTCGCCGCCATCCGGCGCAGGGTGCGCTCCGGCTCGATGGCGACGACCTCGGAGACGGCGGCGGGGTAGTGGGCGAAGTTCAGCCCGTTGCCCGCGCCGATCTCGATGACCCGGCCCGACAGGCCGGACAGCAACTCCTTGCGGTACTCGGCGATCCCGCCCTTCGCGTCGGCGGTCACGCTGATGCGCGCGTAGAAGCGGGCGAAGACGGGGTGGTGGACGGCGTCCCGGGGGACACTCGAACTGCGCAACGGCATCGTGGGCCTCCTCCGACGTCCGATACGGTGATTGTCCCCCCGGACGGGCCGCGTCAGCCGTCAGCCACTCACAAAACAGAACTCGTTGCCCTCCGGGTCCCGCACCACCTGGAAACGGCCCTGGTCGTCGTCGACGATCCCGCCGACCAGGGTCGCGCCGAGCCGCACGACCTCGGCGGCCGCTGCCTCGATGTCTCCCGCGTTCAGGTCCAGATGGAGCCGGTTCTTGGCGGACTTCGCCTCCGGCACGCGCTGGAAGGCGACGCGTACGAACCCGGGCGGATCGACATACGCCCAGTCCGCGTCCCGCACCACCGCTTCGCCGCCGAGCAGGCCGGACCAGAACCGGGCGAGAACCGCGGGCTCGGCGCAGTCGAAGACGATCTCGTCGACTCTTGCTCGCATGGCGGTCATGACGTCAGCGTACGGACGCGGCGAAGGCCTCCGCGTCCCAGACCCCGCCGAGCGCGGGGCCGAGCCAGTACGGCGCCGCCGTACGGAAGGCGGCGGGCGGCAGCGAGCCCGATCCCTCCGGCACGACGCCCAGCAGCGGCGCGCCCGCCGCCTCGGGCAGATCGGTGAGATTGCAGCGGGCCGCGAGATCGGGCACGGCGGGCCAGCTGCCCACGACGACGCCGAGGGGCTCCAGCGAACGGGCGCGCAGCGCCTCGGCGGTGAGGGCGGTCGTGTTCAGCGTCCCGAGCCCGGGCGGAGCCACGATCAACACGGGGGCGCGGAGCGTGCGGGCGGCGTCGGCGAGGGTGCCGGCGGCGTCGTCGAACCGGACGAGCAGGCCGCCGGCGCCCTCGACCAGGACGAGGTCGTGCTCCGTGGCGAGCTTCTCGGCGGCCTCGGCCACGGCGTGCGGCCGCACCGGCGCCATGCCCGCCCTCCGCGCGGCGGTCGCCGGTGCCAACGGCTCGGGGAACCGGGCGAGTTCCACCCCGCTCACCCCGCTCCCCGCGAGCCGCGCGGCCTCCTCCGCGTCCCCGGCCTCCCCGCTCCCCAGCCCCGTCTGCGCGGGTTTCAGGACGGCCACCTTCCGCCCCCGGACGGCGGCGACGGCGGCGACGGCCGCGGTGACGACGGTCTTCCCGATCTCGGTCCCGGTCCCGGTGACGACGATGACACCCATGCGCGCGCTGCTCCTTGCCGTTGTCTGTTCCTGTGCTGCTGTCCTGTGCTGCCGTGCTGCTGCGGTGCCGCCCGTCCGCCGGGCGGGGGAGCACCTGCGGGGGGCGCAGGCGGCGGAGCCGCGCGCCGGACGGGCCTCGGCGGTGCCGCGCGCCGGACGGGCCTCGGCGGTGCCGCGCGCCGGACGGGCCTCGGTGGAGCCCCGCGTCACCCCGCCGCCGCGGCCGCCCGTACCGCGCGGGTGATGCGGGCGAGGTCCTCGTCGCCCGTCACGTACGGCGGCATCGTGTACACCAGGTCCCGGAACGGACGAAGCCACACACCCTCGCGCACCGCCGCCTCCGTGGCCGCGGCCATGTCCACGGGGTGCTCCAGCTGGACCACCCCGATGCCGCCGAGGACGCGGACGTCCCGCACCCCGTCCAGCGACGCCGCCTCCGCAAGCCCCTCCCGCAGGCCCGCCTCCAGGCGCTTGACCTCCTGCGCCCAGTCCTGACCGAGCAGCAGGTCGATCGAGGCGCACGCCACCGCCGCCGCCAGCGGGTTCCCCATGAACGTCGGCCCGTGGGCGAGGACGGGCACCTCACCCTGTGAGATCCCGTCCGCGACCCGCCCCGTGCACAGGGTCGCTGCCATCGTCAGATAACCGCCGGTCAGCGCCTTGCCGAGGCACATGACATCGGGCGAGACAGCCGCGTGCTCCGCAGCGAAGAGCGTGCCCGTCCGCCCGAAGCCGGTGGCGATCTCGTCGAACACGAGCAGCACGCCGTGCGCGTCGCACGCCTCCCGGAGCACCCGCAGATACGCGGGGGAGTGGAAGCGCATCCCGCCCGCTCCCTGCACCACCGGCTCCACGATCACCGCGGCCAGCTCGTCGGCGTGCCGCGCGACGAGCGCGCGCAGATGGTCCGCGTACGTCTCCTCGTACGCGACCGGCGGCGCGTCCGCGAAGATCTGCCGTGGCAGCACACCCGACCACAGGTCGTGCATGCCGCCCTCGGGGTCGCAGACCGACATCGGCTGCCAGGTGTCCCCGTGGTACCCGCCGCGCCAGGTCAGCAGCCGCTGCTTGGCCGGACGGCCGACCGAGCGCCAGTACTGCAGGCACATCTTCACCGCGACCTCGACGGACACCGAGCCCGAGTCGCAGAGGAAGACGTGCCGGAGCGGCTCAGGGGTGATCTCGACCAGCCGGGTGGCGAGCCGGACGGCCGGTTCATGGGTGAGGCCGCCGAACATCACATGGCTCATGCGGTCCAGCTGGCCGCGTGCCGCCTCGTTGAGCACGGGGTGGTTGTAGCCATGGACCGCCGACCACCACGAGGACATGCCGTCGACCAACTCGCGCTGTCCGTACGCCGGTTCGGCGAGCCGGAGCCGTACGCCGGACGCGGACTCGACGACCAGCGGGTCCGTACGGCCCGGCATCGGGCCGTACGGGTGCCAGACATGGGCCCGGTCCAGGGCCACGAGTTCGCGCGCGCCGGGGCTACGCATTGGGTGCGAGGTCCGTCCCGGCGCCCCGGCGGCGCACCGCCACCAGATCGGGCCGTGCCGAGGTGGCGCTCGCGGTCTCCGGGGTTTCCGGCGCGGCGTCACCGCACGGCTCGCAGCCGCCGCCCCCGTGCGAGCCGCAGCCGCCCGCCGGCGCGTTCACCCGGTGCTCCGGCAGCGTCGTCGTGTCCGCGCCCTCGACCTCGAAGCCCGCGTCCGCGATCATCTCGAGGTCCGCATGGCCCGCCTGGCCCTCGCTGGTCAGGTAGTCGCCGAGGAAGATCGAGTTGGCCAGGTGCAGCGCCAGCGGCTGGAGCGTGCGCAGATGCACCTCGCGGCCGCCCGCGAGCCGTACCTCCACGTCCGGGCAGACGAACCGCACCATGGCGAGGATCCGCAGCGCCCGCTGCGGCGTCAGGTTCCACTCCTTGGCGAGCGGCGTGCCCTCGAACGGGATCAGGAAGTTCACCGGCACCGAGTCCGGGTCCAGCTCGCGCAGCGCGAACACCACGTCGACCAGGTCCTCGTCGCTCTCGCCCATGCCCGCGATCAGACCGGAGCACGCCGACAGCCCGGCCGCGTGCGCCTTCTGGACGGTGTCCACCCGGTCGGAGTAGGTGTGCGTGGTCGTGATGTCCCCGTACGTCCCCTCGGACGTGTTGAGGTTGTGGTTGTACGCGTCGGCGCCCGCGGACCGCAGCCGCTCGGCCTGCCCGTCGGAGAGCAGGCCGAGGCAGGCGCACACCTCGACGCCCTCGTTCTGCTCCTTGATCGCCTCGATGGTCTGCGACACCCGGTCGACGTCCCGGTCCGTCGGACCGCGGCCACTGGCGACCAGGCACACCCGCTTCGCGCCGCCCGCGACCCCGGCGGCGGCCGCCTTCGACGCCTCGTCGGGCTTCAGCCAGGTGTACTTGAGGATGTCCGCCTTGGAGCCCAGCCGCTGGGAACAGTAGGAGCAGTCCTCGGGACACAGGCCCGACTTGAGGTTGACCAGATAGTTCAGCTTCACCCGCCGCCCGAACCACTGACGGCGCACCTTTCCGGCCGCGGCCACCACTTCGAGCAGATCGTCGTCGGAGGTCGCCAGCACGGCGAGCGCTTCTTCGCGGGTCGGCAGCTCGCGCCGCAGGCCCTTGTCCACCAGCGTGTTCAGGAGGTCCATGGCGCAGATCCTTGCCTACCGGACACCCCCGGGCCAAGGAGGAACTCGACAACACGCGCGGAATGAGGTGTGTGCATGGCCACACTCTGACCTCTGCTGTCCCGGGCTAGGGTCTGTCCGCTGCCTACAAAAGGACCGGACCGTCATGCCGCAGGCCCTGCCCCAGGATCCCTTCGAGTGGACCGCCGACGCGGCACGCCTCCGGGCGGACGCCGGTCTCGTACGGACACTCCGGCCGCGCCCCGCCGACGCCGCCGTGCTCGATCTCGCGAGCAACGACTATCTCGGCCTCACCCGGCGGCCGGAGATCACCGAGGCGGCGGCCGAGGCCTCCCGGCGCTGGGGCGCCGGGGCAACCGGCTCGCGGCTCGTCACCGGCAGCACCGAGCTGCACGCGGAACTGGAGTGCGAACTGGCCGAGTTCTGCGGTTTCGAGGCCGCGCTGGTGTTCTCCTCCGGGTACGCCGCGAACCTCGCCGCACTCACCGCGCTCAGCGCCCATGGCTCCCTGATCGTCTCGGACGCGGGCAACCATGCCTCCATCGTCGACGGCTGCCGGCTCTCGCGGGCCGAGACGGCGGTCGTCCCGCACGCCGATCCCGAGGCCGTGCGCAAGACGCTCGAAGCGCATCCCGGGCGGCGCGCCCTCGTCGTCACCGACTCGGTCTTCTCGGTGGACGGTGACGCCGCCCCGCTGACCGGTCTCGCCGAGGCCTGCCGCACGCACGGGGCCGCTCTCGTGGTCGACGACGCGCACGGCTTCGGGGTGCTCGGGGACGGCGGCAGGGGCGCCCTGCACGCCGCCCGGCTCGCGGGTGCCACGGGCGTCGTCGCCACCCTGACGCTCTCCAAGTCCCTCGGCAGCCAGGGCGGTGCGGTCCTCGGCCCGGCGCGGGTGATCGACCATCTGGTCAACGCCGCGCGGACGTTCATCTTCGACACCGGCCTCGCCCCGGCCGCGGTGGGCGCCGCCCTGGCGAGCCTGCGGCTGCTGCGACGCGAGCCGGCACTCGCCGAGCGGGCCCGTACCGTCGCCACGACGCTGTACGAGCGGCTGACCGGAGCCGGACTGACCGCCGCCCGTCCGGACGCGGCCGTCGTGTCCGTACAGGCTCCGTCGCCGGAGTCGGCCGTGCGGTGGGCGGCGGACTGCCGTGCCGCGGGTCTGGCCGTCGGGTGCTTCCGGCCGCCGTCCGTGCCGGACGGGATCTCGCGGATCCGGCTGACTGCGCGGGCCGACCTCACGGAACAGCAGATCGAGGCGGCGCTCGGCACGATCCTGCGGACCGCGCCGCCGCGGTGAGTTCCGCGGCCGCCGGCCGCCGACCGGTCAGGCGTCCTCGCGTCGCAGCCCGCGCAGGAAACCGGTCCATGCCTCGGGAGAGAGACGCAGATGCGGCCGCTCGACGTTCTTCGAGTCGCGCACGGCCAGGCCGCCGTCCGCGTATCGGGCCGTCTCGACGCAGTTGTTCATTCCGACGCTGCGGCTGCTGCGCCGCCAAGGGGTGCAGATCTGGGTGCGTATCCGTGCGTGGTGAGCAGACATGTGTGTGCCTTCCCTACGCGCCGTCAGCGATCCCGGCGATGAGGTCCAACGAGTCCTGGAACGACAGGGCATGCGCCTGCATGGTGCGGAACGCGGCGCCGTACGCCTCGAGGTCTTCTTTCCGCTCCAGGTAGAGGCTACTCGTCAGATGGTCAAGAACAACCACGTCCAGATCAGAAGTGGTCGGGAACGAGAAAATTACGAAAGGTCCGGTAAGGCCCGCATAGCCGCCCGTCGAGAACGGAAGCACCTGCAGCCGCACATGGGGGAGTTGGGCCTGCTCCAGCACCCGTGCCAGCTGCCCGCGCATCACCCGTGGCCCGCCCACCTGCCGCCGCAGCACCGCCTCGTCCAGGACCGCGCTGAACGCCAGGGGACACTCCGCGCGCAGCACCTCCTGGCGGGCGAGCCGCACCTCCACCAGCGAGTCCACGGTCGCCGCAGGCACCCCGTCCAGCGCGGAACGGGTCACCGCCCGTGCGTAGTCCGGGGTCTGCAGGAGCCCCGGCACCACCGAGGTCTCCAGCGTGCGCGCGGCCCTCGCCTGCGACTCCAGACTGATGAAGTCCCGGTACTGGGGCGGGATCACCCCGCGATAGGCGTGCCACCAGCCGGTGCCCCCGCCGCCTGCCGAGCCGGCCAGCGCCTCGAGCAGTTCGCGCAGCCGCGCGTCGGTGACGTCGTACGCATCGAGCAGCCGCACCACATCGGCCGGTTTCACACCGCTCGCGCCGGTCTCGATCCGGCTCACCTTCGACTGGTGCCACCCCACGAGCCGGGCGGCGTCCCGGCTGGTGAGACCCGCGCCGAGGCGCAGCCCGCGCAGCTCCTCACCGAGCTTGCGCCGACGCACCGCGGGACCGTGCCGCATGCCCGCCGCCTCCTTCCGGTACCAGGGCCTTCCTCCGGATCGGACCCGAGCTGCCCGGCGGACCGCGGGCACCGAAACGGCAGCCACCAAGTCTGCGCCCAAATACGTTCTCGCGTAGCAGAGTTCACCGCTTTGAGCGACAGATATATGCATATCCTGGTGGATCGCCGCCAACAGCGGCATCAACGGTGGCAGTCTGGCGCGAAGCACAGTCCGAGGCCGCTCCGGTGCATCATCCGCTACGTGTCGCCACGTGCCGGCATCCGGCCCCGGTGGGAAAGGGACAGCTCGCCATGGCAGACCACCTGGAAGCCTCCGTCACTCTGCCGAGCGATCCCGCCTCGGTCTCCGCCGCCCGGCGATACGTCACCGGAGTCCTCGCCGAATGGGGCCTCCCCGATGAGGCGGAAACGGCCGACACCGTCCGGCTGATCGTCTCCGAACTCGCCACCAACGCCGTGCAGCACACCTTCGGGCAGTCGCCGACCTTCACCGTCGACCTCCGCCTGGAGCGCGACGAGCACCTGCGGGTCGGGGTCACCGACAGCCATCCTCGCTGGCCGCAGCGGCTGCCCGCGACCGTCCAACAGGACAACGGACGCGGCATGGTGATCATCCGCTGGCTCACCACCGAGTACGGCGGACAGCTCTCCGTGACCCCGACTCCCGACGGCGGCAAGACCGTCTGGATCGCGCTCCCGTGGACCACGGCCCCCGTCCGGAACCCGGACTGAACCGGTCGGCACCGCCCCGGCCCCGCCCCGATGGCCTGCCGACTAGTGTGCGGGGATGATCTCGCAGGCGTATCTCTCCGAACTGTTCTCGCTGGAAGGCCGGGTGGCCGTGGTGACCGGCGGCAGTTCGGGCATCGGCCGGGCCATCGCCGGGGCTCTCGCGCGCGCAGGGGCGGAAGTCGTGGTCGTGGCACGCAGGGAGGCGGAGCTGGCCGCCACGGTTGGCGAGCTGGCCGCCCACGGCTGCCGGGCGGCCTGGGTGAGCGCCGACCTGAGCACCCGCGACGGTGTGCGCGCGGCGGCCGAGGAGGCGGTCGAGGCGTTCGGGGAGCCCGACGTCCTCGTCAACTGCGCCGGGGTCAACCTGCGTCCGCCGATGGGCGAGCTGGGCGAGGACGTGTGGGACACCACCATGGCCGTGAACCTGGAGGCGCCGTATCTGCTGGGCCGGCGGTTCGGGCCCGGTATGGCCGAACGAGGATTCGGCCGGATCATCCACATCACCTCCCAGCAGGCGCACCGAGCGTTCGTCCAGAGCGGCGCATACGGGGTTTCCAAGGGGGCGCTGGAGTCGCTGGCCCGCTCACAGGCCGAGGCATGGTCGCCGTACGGCGTCACCTGCAACACGCTGGTGCCGGGATTCGTGATGACGCCGCTCAACACGCGGCTGTCCTCGGACCCCGACAAGGTGGCGGCGCTGGCCGCGCGCACGATGGTCGGGCGCAACGGGCTGGCCGAGGACTTCGCGGGCGCGGCGGTGTTCCTGGCGAGCCGCGCCTCCGCCTATGTGACCGGGCAGTCGATCTTCGTCGACGGCGGGTTCTCCGTTCACTGAGCCTCGCACGACCGCCTTGCGCGGCCCGCGCGAACCCCGTCCGCAGCAGCGCCCGCAGGGAGCGGGCAGCGGGACCGGAGTCGTCGCCGCGGTGTGCCACCGAGATCGTCCGCCGGAAGGCGGCGGGCTCCAGCGGCCTCACCCCGAGCGGCGTCGTCGCCGTCGCGGCCACCATCCGGCACGACGGCGACCCCGAGGCCGGCGCTGACCAGGGCGTAGCCCGGCGACTCGCACACCACGGCCGGTGTCGCCCCGGCCCGCGCCCATGCGCTCTCGACGCCCTTGCGAGCGGGACGTGAGGGCGCGCTGCTGATCAGCGGCCGGCCCTGGACGCATGGACGCACGGCTGATCGCCTTCATCGGGGTCGCCACAGGCAGGGTCGCCATGCCGGGCGCGGACTTCACGGTCGTCGTCCGCAGTGCGCTGACGTCGCGACGGGGCGGCGTCGCGGCCGCTCTCGGGGTCGCCGGCGGGCTGGTCGTCCACACCGGGCCTGCCGTGGCCGGGCCGGCGGCGCTGCTGGTGGCGGTCCCCGTGCTCTACCGGACGCTGCAGTTCGCGGGCGGTGCGTACGTCCTCTACGTCGGTCGTGCAGGCCCTGCGCAGCGCGCTCCGGCCGGTACGGGCGGCCCGGGACGAGGGCGAGCGGCCGGTGCCCGCCGGGACCGTGCGCAGCCTGCGTCAGGGCTTTCTGACCAATGTGCTGAACCCCAAGGCCCCGGTGCTCTTCCTCAGCCTGCTGCCGCAGCTCGTCCCGGCGGCGCGCCCGTGCTGCCGCGGACGCTGCTGCCGGCCGGGCTCGTGGTCGTGCTCGCACCGGTCTGGTTCCCGCTCGTCGCGCTGCTCGTGGACCGGCTGGGGCGGTGGCTGCGGCGGCCGCGTACCGCACGGACCGTGGAGGGGGTCAGCGGCGGGGCTCTGACGGCCCTCGGGCCGACGCTGGTGAGCGCTCCCCTCGCCCGTTGAGGCTGCGGGCCATGGCCCACGGCAGGACGGCCCAGAGCGCGGCGCAGATGAGCAGCGTCACCGCAGCGGCCGCGATGCCCTCCGGTGTGCCGTGCACGACGTCGACGACCAGGAGCATCGCGGAGGCCAGCGCCAGCGCGAGCACCGTCAGGCCGATGCCCGCCAGCCGGGAGGAGACCTGCACGATCTCCTCCTTGGCACCCCTGCGGAAGAGGCCCCGATGCACCGCGGCGGGCGCGGTGAACAGCGCCGCGGCCGCCACGGCGAGCAGCAGCGTGGTCACGTACGTGCCGCGCTGGAACGAGTCGAGGGACGGGAACCGCGCCGTGAAGGCCAGCGTGAGCAGAAAGGCGAACAGGATCTGGACGCCTGTCTGGATGACCCGCAGCTCCTGCAGGAGCTCGGCGAAGTTGCGGTCGGCGCGCTCCGGCTCCGTCTCGCGCCGTCCGTCGTCGCGCCGTTCGTCGTCCGGTCGTGCGTCGTCGTTCCGCGGGGCGTCGGGGCTCTGGTCGTCAGGCATACCGTACGAGTAGCCCGCGCCCCGCGAAACATGTCCCGAATGAGCCGACCGGCTGATCCGGCCGGTCAGCGCACGCGCCCGTACCGGACGCTCTTGGTCCAGATCTTGCTCAGCTTGACGACGGAGCCGGTCTTGGGGGAGTGCCAGATCCTTCCGCCTCCCGCGTAGATGCCGACGTGGTACACGTATCCGCCGGCGTGGAAGAACACCAGGTCGCCCATCTGCCGGTGGGAGGCCGAGATGTGGCGCGTGCGGTTGTACTGGGCCTGCGCCGTGCGCGGCAGCCGCTTTCCCGCCTGCTTGTACGAGTAGAGCGTGAGCCCCGAGCAGTCGAACCGGTACGGGCCGATGGCTCCCCACCGGTAGGGGGAGCCCCTCTTGGACGCGGCCACCTTGAGGGCCTTGAGCGCGTGGCCCGACGCGGCGTGCGCCTCCGGTGCGCCGCCCGGGACCAACAGTGAGCCGCCGACGGCGGCGAGAGTGAGAGCCGAGACGGCACCCGTCCGCGAGAGCAGGGACGGACAATGTGTCTGCGCAGTCATGCGCAACCCTTCGTCAGCCGCCTGTGAAGGATGACCTGTCGGGTTCGGACCTGCGAAGATGCCCGGCCGCGGATGCGGCTTCACCCCGAGGACCGGCCGCGGTGCGCGGCCGGCCCGAACTGCTCGGGTCCTCCACTCCTGCCGAAGCACTCATGTCGACCAGGCATCCGGAGCGGCGGCAGGATTCGGCGTCCGCCCGGACCGCCCCGCCGCGGTGGCGGGGGCTTGTCGTCCCCAGGGATCTTGACGCACGAACTGCCCGATTTCCGAGTTGAAACGAGGATATGTGAGGCTCCTCATGACTGATCCGATCGAGTGGGCCAAGCCGTTCGGCCCACTTCGAGTGGCCGGATGACGAGCCTCGTACCAGCAACGGAGCTGCCCGTTTCACCGGATGGCCCATCCCGCTGCGCAACTCGGCAGGCATGAAAGTTGAAGTCGCACCTCCGCCGGATGGGCGACACCCACTCGTACGCCTGCGGCCCTCCCGGCGCGTCGCCGACGTCGGCTCGCCGCCGCCTTGGTCAACTCGCCGACTCCGGCGGGACGGTGACCCGCTCGGCCCTCCGCTCCCCGTCCAGCACCCTCAATGCGCGGGTCAAAGTCGGCGCGTGCAGTTCGCTCTCGCCGCGGGCGTGCATCAGCGCGAGCGCGTCCCGCAGGGCGATCGCCCGTGCGGCAAGGGCCTGAGCGGCGCGGAGCGCGCCATAGGTGTGGGCGCACCTGGCCGGATTGATCCGACCCAGTTGGTCGACCACTTCGAGATAGCGGTCGATGAACTCGCTTTCGGCGCGGGTCAGTGCGGGAAGCGGGGGCAGTTCTGGGGGCAGCACGGCGGGTTCACCGCGCCCCGGGCGAAGCGGCGGACGTCCTGCGGTTCTTGATGAGGTGGTCGACCAGGCCGTACTCCACGGCCCCGGCCGCGTCGAACACCGTGTCACGTTCGATGTCGGCGGCGACGCGCTCGGGGCTCTGACCGGTGTGGCGCACCAGCATGGCGGAGATCTGCTCACGCAGCCGCAGCAACTCCTGCGCCTGGATGCCCAGATCGGTCGGCTGCCCCTGCACGGGCTCCGGAAGGGCGGGCTGCCGGATCACGACGCGTGCGCCCGGCAGGGCCATCCGCTTCCCCGGCGCACCGGCCGCGAGCAGTACGGCGGCGGTGGAGGCGGCCTGGCCCAGGCAGGTCGTCGCGACGTCGCAGGTCAGCACCTGCATCGTGTCGTAGATCGACGTCATCGCGCTGATCGGGCCGCCGGGGGAGTTGATGTAGAGGTTGATGTCCTGGTCGGGGGCGGCGTACTCGAGGTACAGGAGCTGGGCGATGACGTCGTTGGCGGACGTGTCGTCGACGGTCGTGCCGAGGAAGACGATCCGCTCCTCCAGCAGCTTGGAGTACGGGTCGAGCGTGCGGAGGCCGGCGCTGGTGCGCTCGGTGAACTCCGGCAGAACGTAGCGGGCGGCGGGTCGGTGCATGGCGTACCTCTCCTCGTGCAACGCGTCTCTGTAAAAAATGTACAGGACGTACAGGCCGTTATGATGGGGAGCATGGCCTATGAGATTCCGGTGACGCAAGCACGGGCAGAGCTCGCCGACCTGATCAATCGCGTCGTGTACGGCGGCGAACGGGTGGTCGTCACCCGCCACGGAAAACCGCTCGTGGCCCTGGTCTCCGCCGCTGACCTGGAACGACTCGAGGCGCTTGCGGGCTCCGAGGCTGCCGGGCAGCCGGCCGACGAGCCGGTGGCCGCGTCGGTGTCGAGGCTGCACACGCCGTCGTCGTCCGCTCCGGGCGAACGGGGCCGCTTCGGCATCGCAGCGGAGCACCGGCCGCAGGGTGGCGGTGCCTGAGGCGCCGCTTTCCGGCGGCGCGTACGGGAAGCGTGAAAGACCGCGCGCCCCCGTCCGCCACAGCGGGGACGCGCGGTCGCTCAGGGGACCGGCAGGGGCCGTCGGCGGCCTCAGCCGACCGGTGCCGGTGCGGCCGCTCCGGCGGTACGGGACCGGTCGGCCGACCTGGCCGCGAGGCTTGGTCACCGGCCAGCACGGCGGCCAGCCCGAGCGCCGCCCACAGTGTCAGCGTCGGTCCGCCGGCCGCGCTGCCGTCGAAGTACGCCACCGACCGCAGGAGCGATCCGCCCGCGCCCGGCGGCAGCCACTGGCCGATGGCTCCGGCAGCAGCTCCGGCGCGCTGGCGACGCCCGAGAACGGGTTGCCGATCAGCACGACCAGCAGGGAGCCCAGGCCGATCCCGGCCGGTCCGATCAGCGCGGCGAGCCCCGCGACACTGCTGCCCACGGCCAGCGCTGTCAGTCCGAGGACCCCGCCTCCGCCCACCAGTCGCCGGTCAGGACCCCCAGCCAGGAGTGCCCGACGGCGGTCGCGGTGATCCCGACCAGGACGGCCGAGCCCAGCAGCGCGGTCGCCGCCCGCACCCGGCGCAGCCCGAGCACGGTCACCATGGCTCCGGCCATCACGCCCGCCAGGGCGAGCGGAAGGACGCTGGAGGCCGGCGCACCGCCCCGGGGGGCGCCGGCCGGGGCGGGCACGACATCCTCGACCGCCGGCTGCGCGCCGGCCGGCGCCGCTCCCGCCGCCGACTCCTTGAGCAGCTGCGCCACGACAGGGCTCGCCGCCGACGCCGTGAGCACCTTCGGCCCCTCGGGGGCGACCACCACCGCGCCGTATACGACCCGGTCCTCCACCGCGTCCCTGGCCGCGGCCTCGTCGGCGTAGTGGTGGACGTCGAAGGCGCCCTCCCGGTGCTCGTAACGCTGCTCCAGCTGTGCGGTGGCCGCGGCCGGTCCGGCGACGCCGACCGGGAGGTCCCGGGGCGCGATGCGTGCGGCCGGCCACGCGAAGGCCCGCAGCGCGAGGGCGACGACGACCGGGACCAGGATCATCACCGCGGCCGTGCGACGGGCCGGAGCAGCGGACATGCTGTACTCGATTCAAAGAGAAGCATCGTTCGTTTTAGATGCGCGCCCCAAGGAATGTTCGTTTTGGATTTGCCGCATGGCCCGTGTATCCCAGGAACATCTCGACGCCCGCCGCCGCCAGATCCTCGACGGCGCCGCCCGCTGCTTCGCACGCAACGGCTTCCATGCCACGTCGATGCAGGACGTCCTCGGCGAGGTGGGTCTCTCGGCAGGAGCCGTCTACCGCTACTTCCGCGGCAAGGACGAGCTCATCTCGGCCATCGCGGAGGGGGCGTTCGCGGGGATTCGCGGGGCTTTCGAGGAGGCGGCGCGCACGAGCCCGCCCTCGACCCCCGACGTGCTGCTCGGCCGGGTGCTGCACATGTTCCTGGAGGAGCAGGTCCCCGGGGGGACCGACAGGCGTTCGCCCGGCTCGTCCTCCAGGTCTGGGGCGAGACGCTCCGCAACGACCATCTCGCCGGCATCCTCCGCGAGGGGTACGACGGCATGCGGCAGGCGTGGTCGAAGCTGGTCGACGCCTACCGGGACAACGGGATTCTGGCCGTCGACGTGCCGGCCGACCATGTCGCGCGGACCCTCATCGCGACGGCGCAGGGATTCATCGCCCAGCAGGCGCTCTTCGGCGACGTGCGGGTCGAGGTCCTGGAGGACGGACTCCGCGCACTGATGTCCATGCAGGTGGCGGAGGTCAGTTAACGCGCCGGAAAAACTTCCGCCCTACCGTTCAAGCGTCGGTCACGCGGTGCTTGCATCGCGGTCAACGCGTTGTTGACGAGGGCCGGCCTTCGCGTCGGCCCGAACAGGCCCACGCCGGACCACTTGTGAGGTGGAAGCGTGCAACTGACCCCGCACGAGCAGGAACGACTGCTCATCCATGTCGCCGCGGACGTGGCCGAGAAGCGCCGGGCCCGCGGGGTGAAGCTCAACCACCCCGAGGCGATCGCCCTCATCACCTCGCACATCCTGGAGGGCGCCCGCGACGGACGTACCGTCGCGGAGCTCATGGCCTCCGGACGGAAGGTGCTCACCCGCGACGACGTCATGGCGGGCATCCCCGAGATGATCCACGACGTGCAGGTCGAGGCCACCTTCCCGGACGGCACCAAGCTCGTCACCGTCCACGACCCGATCGTCTGACGGGGGGCGCCGCGATGATTCCCGGAGAGTTCCTGTACGCGGACGAGCCCCTCACGCTGAACGAGGGCCGCGAAGTCACCCGTCTGACCGTGCTCAACGCCGCCGACCGCCCGGTCCAGGTGGGCTCCCACTACCACTTCGCCGAGGCCAATCCCGGTCTCGACTTCGACCGCGCCGCGGCCCGCGGACAGCGGCTGAACATCGCGGCCGGCACCGCCGTGCGCTTCGAGCCCGGCATCCCCGTCGACGTCGAACTCGTACCCCTGGCCGGTCTCCGTGTCGTACCGGGGCTGCGGGGAGAGACCAGAGGTGGACTCGATGCCTGAGCTGACACGTGCCGTGTACGCGGACCTCTTCGGGCCCACGACCGGCGACCGGATCCGGCTCGCCGACACCGGGCTGCTCGTCGAGATCGAGGAGGACCGCTCCGGCGGGCCCGGACGCGCGGGCGACGAGGCCGTGTTCGGCGGCGGCAAGGTGATCCGCGAGTCGATGGGCCAGTCCCGCGCGACCCGCGCCGACGGCGCACCCGACACGGTCATCACCGGCGCGGTGATCCTCGACCACTGGGGCATCGTCAAGGCCGACATCGGCATCCGCGACGGCCGGATCACCGGCATCGGCAAGGCGGGCAACCCCGACACCATGGACGGGGTCCACCCGGAGCTGGTGATCGGCCCCGAGACCGAAGTCGTCGCGGGCAACGGGAAGATCGTCACCGCGGGCGCCATCGACGCCCATGTCCACTTCATCTCGCCGACCATCGTCGACCAGGCGCTCTCGTCCGGCATCACCACACTCGTCGGCGGCGGCACCGGTCCCGCCGAGGGCACCAAGGCCACGACGATCACGCCCGGCTCCTGGCACCTTGCCCGGATGTTCGAGGCCCTGGAGCACTACCCGGTCAACATCGGGCTGCTCGGCAAGGGCAACACCGTGTCGCGCGAGGCGATGCACGCACAACTGCGGGGCGGTGCCGTCGGGTTCAAGATCCATGAGGACTGGGGTGCCACGCCCGCGGCCATCGACGCGTGCCTCCGCGTCTGCGAGGAGACCGGCGCGCAACTCGCCGTCCACACCGACACCCTGAACGAGGCAGGGTTCGTCGGCGACACCCTCGCCGCGATCGCGGGACGGACGATCCACGCGTACCACACCGAGGGAGCGGGCGGCGGGCACGCGCCGGACATCATCACCGTCGTCTCGGAGCCGTACGTCCTGCCGAGTTCCACCAATCCCACCCGGCCGCACACCATCAACACCATCGAGGAACACCTCGACATGCTGATGGTCTGCCACCATCTCAACCCGGCCGTCCCCGAGGACCTGGCCTTCGCCGAGTCGAGGATCCGGCCGTCGACCATCGCCGCGGAGGACGTGCTGCACGACCTCGGGGCGATCTCCATCATCTCCTCGGACTCCCAGGCCATGGGGCGCGTGGGTGAGGTGATCCTGCGGACCTGGCAGACCGCCCACGTCATGAAGCAGCGGCGGGGAGCACTTCCTGGGGACGGGCGCGCCGACAATCTGCGGGCGCGTCGCTATGTCGCCAAATACACGATCAACCCGGCCGTCGCCCAGGGCATGGACCACGAGATCGGCTCGGTCGAACCGGGCAAGCTCGCCGACCTGGTGCTCTGGGAACCGGCCTTCTTCGGCGTCAAGCCGCAACTCGTCATCAAGGGCGGCCAGATCGCCTGTGCCCAGATGGGCGACGCCAACGCGTCCATCCCGACGCCCCAGCCGGTCATGCCCCGCCCGATGTTCGGCGCCATCGGCCGGGCGCCCGCCACGAACTCGGTCAACTTCGCCACGGCGCAGGCGATCGACACCGGCCTGCCCGACCGTCTCGGCCTCGGCAAGCGCTTCGCCTCGATCCGCAGCACCCGCGGCGTGACGAAGTCGGACATGCGCGAGAACGACGCCCTGCCGCGCGTCGAGGTCGACGCGGACACCTTCACGGTGACGATCGACGGCGAAGCCGTCGAACCGGCTCCGGCGGAGGAACTGCCCATGGCCCAGCGCTACTTCCTCTTCTGACGATGACCACGCCCACGCACAGGGAGCGAAGCGAACCGGCCCGGGCGACTCGATCCGGGAGCACCGGAGCGGCAGCCGGCGCCACGGACGCCGCGGCCACCGGGGCCGCGTTCGGGCGGCCGGGCGTCCTGCCGCCGGGCGTTCCGGAGCCGTTCGGCCGTCCCGGCGCCGCAGGGGTGTCGGAGGTGTGGGCCGAGAAGGGGTTCGTCGTGCGCGATGAGGCTGCGGTGTCCGGTTGTGGCGTGCCGGTGTCGTCGGCGGCGATGTCGACCGTGTCGCCGATCGACTCGGGGCCGGTGGGAGGCGTGCGGGAGTTCGGCCTGGAGCCGGGCGTTCCGGCGCCGTTCGGCCGTCCCGGCGCCGCAGGGGTGTCGGGGTCGTCGGCCGATGGAGTCGGCGCAGTCCGTCCCGCTTCCGCTTCCGCTTCCGCGTCGACGCGGCGCGCCGCACCGGACCCGGCCGCCCGGCACGGGGCGTCCGGTGAGGGCGGGCAGGGCGCGCGGGCGGCGCTGCTGGTGCTGGCCGACGGGAGGTTTCCCGCAGGGGGGCACGCGCATTCCGGTGGGGCCGAGGCGGCCGTGAAGGCGGGACGGATCCGGGATGCCGGGGGGCTTGCCGGGTTCTGCCGAGGGCGGCTGCACACCGCCGGGATGACCGGCGCCGCGCTGGCCGCGGCGGCGGCGCTGGGGATGGATCCCGACGAGCTGGACGCGGCCGCCGACGCCCGCACGCCCTCACCCGTGCTGCGGGCCACGTCCCGCAAGCTCGGGAGGCAGCTGCTGCGGGCCGCCAGGGCCGCCTGGCCGTCGGCCGAACTGGACGCGCTGGCAAGGGCGTTCCCCAAAGGCGCCCATCAGCCCGTCGTGCTCGGGATCGCCGCGCGCGCCGCGGGCCTCGGGCCCGAGGACGCCGCGCACTGTGTCGCGTACGAGACGGTCGGCGGGCCCGCCGCCGCCGTGGTCCGGCTTCTCGGCCTGGACCCCTTCGAGGCCACCGCCGTCCTCGCCCGGCTCGCCCCCGACATGGACCGGGTCGCCCGACGCGCCGCCGATACGGCCCGGCAGGCCGCCGGGCTCGGCGTCGACGCCCTGCCCGCCGCGTCGGCGCCGCTGCTCGACATCACCGCCGAGCAGCACGCCGCCTGGCCCGTACGACTCTTCGCCTCGTAGGCCCCAAGGAGCCGCACCATGCACCTCGACCACCGCCATGACACCGGCACCGCCGTCAGCGCCGACGCCGCACGTCCCGACGGCACCCGCCGCGCCCTGCGGATCGGCCTCGGCGGACCCGTCGGGTCCGGGAAGACCGCGACCGTCGCCGCGCTCTGCCGTGCCCTGCGCGACCAGGTGTCGATCGCCGTCGTCACCAACGACATCTACACCCGCGAGGACGCCGAGTTCCTGCTCCGCAACGCCGTCCTGCCGCCGGAGCGCATTCAGGCCGTCGAGACCGGCGCCTGCCCGCACACCGCGATCCGCGACGACATCTCCGCCAACCTCGAAGCCGTCGAGGACCTGGAGGACTCGGTGGGGCCGCTCGATCTGATCCTCGTCGAGTCGGGCGGCGACAACCTCACCGCCACCTTCTCCAAGGGCCTCGTCGACGTGCAGATCTTCGTCATCGACGTGGCGGGCGGCGACGACATCCCGCGCAAGGGGGGCCCCGGCGTCACCACCGCCGACCTGCTGGTCGTCAACAAGACCGACCTCGCCCCGTACGTCGGCTCCGATCTGCAGCGCATGGCCCGCGACGCCAAGGAGCAGCGCGGCGAACTCCCTGTCGCCTTCACCTCCCTCACCGGCGAGGAAGGCGTCGGCCCCGTCGCCGACTGGGTACGCGCACAGCTCGCCGCCTGGGCCGCGGCCGCGTGAGCGTCCAGGCCACGGCCCGCGTCGTCGCCACGCGCGACGGCGGCCTGCCCGTGCTCGAGAGCGCCGGGCCCCTCGCGCTGCGCCGGACCAGGGCCGCCGGACCGTACACCCGCGTCACCGTCGTCGGCGCCATGAGCGCGCCCCTCGGCGGCGACCGGCTGGCCATCGAGGCGGACGTCCGCGACGGCGCCAGACTCCACATCGACTCCGCCGCCGCAACGGTCGCCCTGCCCGGGTACACCCCGGATCCGGCCACCTACGACATCGCGCTGACCGTGGGGGAGGGGGCCGAGCTGCGCTGGCTGCCCGAACAGCTCATCACCGCCCGCGGCAGCGACCTGCGCCTGCGCACCCGCGTCGAACTCGCCGCGACCGCACGGCTGGTGCTGCGCGAGGAACAGATCCTCGGCCGGTACGGGGAGGACACCGGCAGCCTCACCACACGCCTCACCGTCCACCGTGCCGGCCGCCCCCTGCTCGACCAGGAACTGGCATACGGTCCCTGCGCACCCGGCGGTTGGGACGGCCCCGCCGTGCTCGCCGGACACCGCGCGATGGGGCAACTCCTCGTCGTCGACCCGGAGTTCGAGGAGAAGCCCGTCAAGTCGCGGCAGCTCGGCGACACGGCCGTGCTCACGCCGCTCGCCGGCCCCGCGGTGCTGATCACCGCGGTCGCCCCGGACGCGCTCGCCCTGCGCCGGCTGCTCGACCTCGACGCTGCCCTGGCCGCCGGCTGACCCGTCCCCAGCGGCCGGGCCTCAGCGGCGGCGCAGCCGCGGGAACTTCCTGGGCTGCGCCTGCGAAGCGGCCTGCGCCGCCTTCACCTTGGCCGCGTACTCGTCCACGTACTCCTGCCCGGACAGGGCGAGGATCTCGTAGATGATCTCGTCGGTCACCGCCCGCAGCACCGCCTTCTCGCCCTCCATCCCGGCGTAGCGCGAGAAGTCCAGCGGCTCCCCGAAGCGGATCGTCACCCTCTTGATCTTCGGGACCACCTGCCCCGGCGGCTGGATCTCGAACGTCCCGACCATCGCACACGGCACCACCGGCACCTGCGCCCTGATGGCCATCACCGCGACCCCGACCTTGCCCTTGTAGAGCCGCCCGTCGTGCGAGCGCGTGCCCTCGGGGTAGATCCCGAGCAGCTCACCCTTCCCGAGCACCCCGAGCCCTTCGCGGATGGCCGCCTGCCCGGCGTCCTTCCCCGAGCGGTCGACCGGGATCTGCCCCGCGCTGCGGAAGAACGCCGCGGTCAGCCGGCCCTTGAGCCCCGGCCCGGTGAAGTACTCGGCCTTGGCGAGGAAGGTGATCCGGCGCTTGAGGATCGCCGGCATCAGGAAGTGGTCGGAGAACGACAGATGATTCCCCGCGACGATCGCCGCCCCGTCCGCCGGAATGTGCTCGAGCCCTTCGATCCGGGGCCGGAACAGCAGCCGCAGCAGCGGCCCCAGAACGACGTATTTGAGCACGTAGTAGAACACGGGAGCGCTCCCAACTCTGTCGGATCGGCACTGGTGCCACGCTCTGCGAGGTCAACGCGTGGATCGACACGGGCCGGCAGATCCGCCGGTGTGACCTAGTTGATCAGAAGCGATCGGACTCATGCCGACTCCTTGCTGACTTTGACGACGACCCCTCAGGTTGCGGTTGAGCGGCGCTGTACCACTCGTACCGCAGTGATCGATCGTAGCCCGACCAGCCGGGAATCCCTCCGGCGAGGACAGGGGCACGCGGCCGCAGGACGGGCCTTCGCCGACGCTGCCCTGGGCATATGTTCCGCTATGCCAAGATTGGCCCATGGCGATCCTCTCCGAATTCACCGGCACATGGGCGGGCACGAACGGGTTCCGGCTGATGCCTGCCGATCCGCTCGCCGGATTTCCCGCATCGGCGACCGTGACGGTCGCCGCCGGCGGTCACCTGACCACGGTCACGTACGCCTGGGAACACCCCGACGACGGGCCGCAGGAAGGGCTGATCGTCATCGGGGCGGGCGGTGAGGACGACTCGCTCGTCGCGACCTGGGGCGACTCCTGGCACCAGAAGCCGGTGCCGATGTCGCTGTCGGGACGGCGAGGGGCGGAGGGGGCGTTCGTGCTGGACGGCAGCTACGGCGAGGACTGGGGCTGGCGCATCGTGTTCGAGGCGGGTTCCGGCAAGGAGCTTCGGATGCGGATGGACAATGTGCTGCCCGAGGAGTACGCGACGCCTGAGGTGTCCGCCTATCCCGTGATGATCATGGAGTTGGGGCGGGCCTGAGGGAAGGCCGACGGGACAACCGGGGAGACGGGGGCGGACCCGCCTCCCCGGCTGCTTTCCGGGCCGGTGCCGTGGCTGCTGGTACCGACGTGACCGTCCTCGCGGACTGCAAGGCGGACGGGATTCGGATGACCACGACGAACACCCCTCCTCGGCGGGCACCTGACCCCGATGTGCCCGGCGGCGGGCACGGCCTGGGCGGGCTCACGGCCTGGGCGGGCCGACCGGGCGGATCGGACCGCTCGGCGGTCCGGTCGCCGCCGAGGCCCACCGTGAGGGCTTCCAGGTGTCCCCCTTCATTCCGCAGCTCCATACTTCATAGCGTCGGGCGCGGCATTGCCCCCAGTGCTGCGGGCAGCGCGAGCAGGAGGTGGCGGATGAGGCTGCTGCTGACCTCCGACACCCATGTGCCCAAACGCGCACGGGAGCTGCCGGGCCCGCTGCTCGAGGAGATCGACCGGGCCGATGCCGTGATCCACGCGGGCGACTGGGTGGACTCGGCGACCCTGGATCTGCTCACCGCCCGGGCCCGGCGCCTGATCGCCGTGTACGGCAACAACGACGGTCCGGAGCTGCGGTCGAGGCTGCCCGAAGTGGCGCGCGCGGAGCTCGGCGGGCTGCGCTTCGGGATCGTCCATGAAACGGGTGCCGCGCAGGGGCGTGAGCGGCGGTGCGCCGAGCGCTTTCCCGACCTGGACGTGCTCGTGTTCGGGCACAGCCACATCCCGTGGGACACCACGGCCGCGGGCGGACTGCGGCTGCTCAACCCCGGCTCGCCGACCGACCGGCGGCGGCAGCCGTACGGCACGTACATGACGGCCGTGGCGGCGCAGGGCCGGCTCACCGACGTGCTTCTCCACCGGCTTCCGCCCCGCCGATAACAGCCCCACCCCGGCGAGCAGCCGGCCCTCGGCATGCCAGTGATCGGACCTGTCCACACTCAAATGTCCAAACGGCTTGGACTTCCTTGGTGTCTCTGCAGGAAATCTTGACCAACTCCCTCGCGGCTGGATTGGATCGGGACGGCAAGATCCGATGAATCCGCCACGTCACCCCTTCCCCGTCCGACGGGAGTTGCAGTGCTGCGCAGAGGATCCTTTTCCCGGCTGGTGGCGCCGCGGCGGCCGCCCTGCCGCTGCTCGCGGGGCCCGTACCCGCCGCCCGCGCCTCGGCCGGAGCCGAGACCGGACCGCCCGTCACCGTCCCGACGCTCACCAACTGGACGCCTGTGGACGGGAGTCGCTACTCCTTCGCCAGGACCGCCCGGCTCGTCGTCGCCCCGCGCGACACGGCCGCCCGCCGGGTCGCCACCACACTCGCCGGGGACCTCCGCGCCGCCGACCGTGGCACCGTAGCCGTCGTGCACGGCGGCCCACGGTCCGGGGACACCGTTGTCGCCGTCGAACCCGCGCGGCAGAAGAGCCTCGGCGAGGAGGGCTACGAGCTCACCGCGGGCCGCACGCTCCGCATCACCGGTGCGACCGGGGCCGGCGCCTGCTACGGCACCCGTACCCTGCTCCAGCTGCTCACCGCCGGCGACCGGATCCCCGCAGGCCGCACCGTCGGCATTCCGCAGTACGCCGAGCGCGGCGTCGGGGTCTGCGCCTGCTACATCCACATCACGCCCGAGTGGCTGGAGAACCTCGTACGCGACATGGCGTACAGCAAGCTCAACCAGCTGCTCCTCGAGCTCAAGGTGAAGAGCGACGAGCACCCGGAGGCCAACACCTGGGGCGACTACACCAAGGACGAGATCCGCAGGCTCGTCGCGCTCGGCGAGAAGTACCACGGGACGGCGGCCGCCGGCCGGGCCGTCGACGGCGACCCCGACACCGCCTGGCACGCCCCCGCACCGTCGAAGGGGACACTCACCGTCGACCTCGGCCGTGAGCACGGGATCGACCGGATCCGCCTCGCCGAGGACATCCGGCAGGGCCGGCAGGTCGAGTCGGCGGTCGTGGAGGCGCGCACGGGCGAGGGCCGGCAGACGGTGGCCGCGGTCGGCACCATCGGCGCCTCCCGCATCCTGGTGCTGCCGGCCCCGGTGACGGTCCGTCAGTGGCGGCTGAGGGTGCTCGGGTCCCGGCACGCTGCGCACATCGCGGAGTTCGGGCTCCACCGCTCGCAGGTACAGGCGTAGGTGCAGGTGCAGGTGCAGGCGTACGACGCGGCGCCGGCCGGATGGCGGCCGGCGCCGCCGTCGCCTCCTGCACGCCCGGTGTCCTGCCGCCGTGCGATGCCCCCGCACCTCGGAGTAGGCCAGTCGGCTCACTCGGGCCCGCGCAAGGCGTCACCGGTTTCTACGGTGAATGAATGATGATCAGTCTTCTGCCCCGGACCGCGGTTTCGGGTGTGCTGGCCCTCGCCGCCGCAGCGCTGACCGTCCTGCCCGCACCGGCGGCAGCGGTCCCTCGGGAGGAACCGCTGCCGCCGCGGCCGGTGTCCGCCGATGCGTCCCTGCTGCACCGTTCGGGCACCCATGTGCGGCCCGACGACGACGCCCCGGACCTGCCGAGCGAGGTGTCCGCCCTGTCCTGGCTGGTCGCCGACGCGCGCACGGGTGATGTCCTCGCCGCCCACAACGCACACCGCCGACTGCCGCCGGCCAGCACACTGAAGACCCTCTTCGCCCTCACCGCCCTGCCCCGGCTCTCCGGCAGGCGCGTGCACACGGTCACCGACGAGGAGTTGGCCGGGGTGGGGGAGGGGAGCAGCCTCGTGGGCCTCGCCGCCGGCCGCACATACCGGCTGGCGGACCTGTGGCGGGGCGTCTTCCTGAGCTCCGGCAACGACGCCGTGCACGTACTGGCCGAGCTGAACGGCGGCTGGCGGACCACGGCCAGGCAGATGCAGGCCAAGGCCCGTGCCCTGGGCGCACTCGACACGCACGTCGTCTCCGCGGACGGCTACGACGAACCCGGCCAGGTCTCCTCCGCGTTCGACCTGGCCGTCTTCGGGCGGACCGGGCTCGCGAACCGGAAGTTCGCCCGGTACGCGGCGACCGTCGACGCGAGGTTTCCCGGCGGCACCTTCGACGACGGAACCCCCACCTGGACGTACGGCATCCGGAACACCAACCGCCTGCTGACCGGCGCCGACGGGGTGGGGCGGTACCCCGGCATCATCGGCGTGAAGAACGGCTACACCACCCACGCGGGCAACACCCTCATCGCCGCGGCCCGCCGGGACGGCCGCACCGTGCTCGTGACCGTGATGAACCCGCAGAGCGGCGACGGACGCGCGGTGTACGAAGAGGCCCGGTCCCTGCTCGACTGGGGCTTCGACGCCGCGGAACACGTCCGTCCGGTGGGCTCGCTGGGACCGCCCTCGGCCCCCGAGCCCCAGCAGGCAGGGCCGGGCCCCGTCGAGCAGACCACCGCCACGGCGCCCGAGGACTCCGACGAAGGCACCGGCCACGACTGGCTCTGGGCCCAGATCGCCGCCGCGTACCTGGCCGCGGCCCTCGTCGTTCGGTGGCGGCACGGCCACTACGAGCCGGAGGCGCGGGCGGTGAGAGAGGCGGAGGCCCGTGCCGGGCGGTGAGCCGGAGGCGCGGGCGGTGAGAGGCGGGGGCCCGTGCCGGGCGGTGAGCCGGAGGCGCGGGCGGTGAGAGGCGGGGGCCCGTGCCGGGCGGTGAGCCGGAGGCGCGGGCGGTGAGAGAGGCGGAGGCCCGTGCCGGGCGGTACGGTCCGCCGGTGCCGTCCAACCGGCCTGTTCCGTCGGCCGGTGCACGGCGGTGGGGACGTCCCCCGTTCGGCCTACAGCGGTTGCTCCGCCGCGGTGGCGGAGGTGTCCTGGCAGAGCGCCCAGCGACGGTCGCGGGGCGCCGAGCAGGGCTGTTCCGCGCCGAACGCGTGCGGCCGCCCTGCCCACCGACACGAGACTTGGAGAGATCCATGCCCTACAACAAGGGACAGCGCGTGGAGTACCGGGACGAACAGAACCGGATGCAGGAAGGCCAGATCCAGCGCGCCGAGGGCAGCGGGGACAAGGCGAAGTACGCCATCAAGAACGAGCAGACGCAGCGCGTGGACCAGGTGACCGAGCGCCAGATCCAGCGGCCGCTGCAGTAACGGCCCCGCAGAGGCGGCCGCCCTTGCACCGGATCACCGGTGCAAGGGCGGCCGCCGGCGTGGAACCGGTCCGCTCGCCGCCTCGACCGTCCTTCTCACCCGTCCTGCTGGCCCGACAGCACCGCCTGCAGCACCGCGGCGAACTCCTTGGGCTGCCCGAGGAAGCCGCCGTGATCGCCGGGGAACTCGACCGGCGGCGCACCGAGCAGCTCGGCGAGCGCCATGGAGGTCCGGTAGGTGAGCAGGCCGCCCGAGGCGGCGCCGATGCCGACGACCACCCGGGCCGGGCCGGCCTGCAGCGCCGGGATGTCCGGCACGTAGAGGGTGGTGCCCCGCAGCTCATGGGTGAAGAAGCGGGCACTGTCGGCGAGTTGCTGCTCCGAGGGCTCCCCGGGCGGCGGAGTGGGGGCATCCTCACCACCGATGTCGAAGCCCGCGTTGACCATGAACTTCATCCACGCGGCCCCCACGCCCTCGTGGTGGAAGGTCTCGACGATGTCGTCCGTCGCGGCGCGCTGCTCAGCGGCATCGGGGAGCAGCTCCAGCAGGGGAGGTTCGTGCGCAAGGAGCGTGCGTACCCGCCGGGGGTGCCGCGCGACCAGCGCGAGACCGGTCACCGCGCCGCCGCTGCTGCCGAACACGTCGGCGGAATCGGCGCCGAGGGCGTCCATGAGGGCGGCGAGGTCGTCCGCCCGCAGCTCCGGCGTGGAGTCCTGCTCCGGGTCGTCGAGGACACTGCCCGAGATGCCCCGCGGGTCATGGGTGACGACGGTGTGGTCGGCCGCGAGCGCGTCGGCCAGCGGCGCGAAGTCCGCCGAGGCCATCGGCGCCCCCGTGACGAGCAGCAGCGGTCCCGTGCCGCGCACCTCGTAGTGCAGGCGTGCTCCGGGGACGTCGAGGGTGCGGGTGGTGGTCATGGCGGGTGGTTCCTTCCCTAGGGGCTTCCGCGGTCGCGGTGACGGAAAGGAAGACTCGGGCCGACCGGAAAACTCATCGCCCCGCCCCGCCCCGCCCCGCCCCGGCTCGCTCGGGCGGCGATCCAGTGCCTCGGTCGAGGGCAGGCGCGCGGCCCGAGCCGCCGGGTGGGCGCCCGCCGGAGCGCCGATGACCGGGACGGCTCCCACGCCGCCCGCCATGGGCCCGGGCGGGGACCACCGTCGCCGGCCCTGATACGTCGCGTGCGAGGCCGTGACACCGATGCCGAGGAGACACACCCCTGACGCCGCCGAGGCGGCCGAGCAGCATTCCGCTCAGCGCGTCGTCTGTGGCCTTCTTCGCCGCCGGCGCGTCCGAGGGGCGGGAGACCTCGACCGAGAGCTGGGCCCCTCCCGGTTGGTGGTGGCCCCCAGCACGGCCTGGACGTCGCCGGCCGCCGTGCCTGGGGAACCAGTCCCCGCCGAGCCGCACCTGGAGGCCCGCCGCGTGGCTCCGCCATCCGCGGCGGAGCCACGCATCGGTACTACGTGGGTTTGGAAGCCACCATTCCGAGGGTCACGAGACCGAGCACGACCCAGCCGAACCACAGCCAGCCGTTGCTGCCCAGCGCGACCGTGTAGGCCGTCACGACCACCAGAGCCACGAGGGTGAGCACACCCATCGTCTTCGTGGAACCGGACATGCGCGTCCTCCTCCGGGCCGGTGTGCCGTGGCTGGAAGCCATGGCCATGGCCGTGCAGCCATGGTCACCCCTGAAGAGGCCCGCGCGCTACTGCCGCGCACCACTGGCGTGCGGTGCTCACCGCCCGCGCGCCTGGAGAGAGGCCAGATACGCGTTGTACGCCTCCAGCTCCTTGTCCCCGTCCCGGTCCGCGGCCCGGTCCTGGCGGACGGCCTGACGCTGCTCGGAGCGGTACCACTGGAACACCAGCGCGATCAGCACCAGCACGGACGGGATCTCGCTGAACGCCCAGGCGATGCCGCCCGCCGCGTTCTGGTCCGCGAGCGCGGTGATCCCGAGCGACGCCGGCGGATCCGCGTAGGCCTTCACCATCGGCTCGGACGCCATCATCAGCGCGATGCCGAAGAAGGCGTGGAACGGCATGCCCGCGAACAGCTCCAGCATCCGCATCACGTAGCCGGGACGGTGCGGCCCCGGGTCCACGCCCATGATCGGCCAGAAGAAGATCAGGCCGACCGCGAGGAAGTGCACCATCATCCCGATGTGCCCCACCTTCGACGCCATGAGGAAGTCGAACAGCGGGGTGAAGTAGAGCGCGTAGAGGCTCGCGATGAACATCGGGATCGTGAACGCCGGGTGCGTGACGATCTTCATGTAGCGGCTGTGCAGCAGGGCCAGCAGCAGCTCGCGCGGTCCCGTGCGTCCCCGCCCCGCGACCGGCAGCGCGCGCAGCGCCAGCGTCACCGGAGCGCCGAGCAGCAGGAGGATCGGCGAGAGCATGCTGATCACCATGTGCTGCACCATGTGCACGCTGAACATGACCATGCCGTAGTCGTTCAGCCCGGTGCACATCACCAGCGCGATGGTCAGCACACCGACGGTGAAGAAGACGGTCCGCCCCACCGGCCATGCGTCGCCGCGTCGCCGCAGCCGGACGACACCCCAGGCGTACAGCCCGAGACCGACGAGGCAGCCGACCAGGAAGAAGGGGTCCGCGGAGAACTCCAGGCCCCGCCCCAGCGTGAACGGCGGCAGATCCATCGGCATACCGTGCTCGCCGTGCCCGCTGTGATCCATCTGTGTACTCCTGGAGCGTCCCGATTCGCGGTTGTTGTCCGCCGCACCAGACTAGAACCGCCCCCGGCCGCTGCTGCGACCGGGGGCGGTTCCTCACACGTGCAGCGTGTGCGACCGGTTCACAGCACGCACTCGGCCTCGGCGTACCGCTCCTCCGGGACCGTCTTCAGCGTCTCCACGGCCTGCGCCAGCGGCACCATCGTGATGTCCGTGCCGCGCAGCGCCGTCAGCATGCCGAACTCGCCGCGGTGCGCGGCCTCCACGGCGTGCCAGCCGAACCGGGTGGCGAGGACACGGTCGTACGCGGTCGGCGTACCGCCGCGCTGTACATGCCCGAGGATCACCGGCCGGGCCTCCTTGCCGAGCCGCTGCTCCAGCTCGACGGAGAGCTGCCGGGCGACACCGGCGAAACGCTCGTGGCCGTAGATGTCCTTGCCGCCCTCGTCGAAGTCCATGGTGCCCTCGCGCGGCTTGGCGCCCTCGGCGACGACGACGATCGCGAAGCGCTTGCCCGCCTCGAAGCGCGCGCCGACCCGCTTGGCCAGCTCGTCGATGTCGAAAGGACGCTCCGGGACGACGATGGCGTGCGCGCCTGCCGCCATACCCGAGTGCAGGGCGATCCAGCCGGTGTGCCGGCCCATGACCTCGACGATCAGGACGCGCTGGTGGGACTCGGCGGTGGTCTTCAGCCGGTCGAGCGCCTCCGTCGCGACGCCGACGGCGGTGTCGAAGCCGAACGTCACATCGGTCGACGCGATGTCGTTGTCGATGGTCTTCGGCACGCCGACGATCGGCAGACCCGCCTCGGAGAGCAGGTTGGCGGCCTTCAGCGTCCCCTCGCCGCCGATCGGGATGATCGCGTCGAGCCCCAGCTCGGCGACATGGCCCCTGGCCCGCTCGACACCGTCGACGAGATGCGCGGGCTGCACCCGGGACGAGCCGAGGATCGTGCCGCCACGGGCGAGGATGCCGGCCACCGCGTCCAGGTCCAGCTTGCGGTAGTCGGCCTCCAGCAGACCCTTCCACCCGTCGTGGAAGCCGATGACCTCATCTCCGTGGTCGACGACGGCGCGGTGCACGACGGAACGGATGACTGCGTTCAGACCGGGGCAGTCACCGCCGGAGGTGAGGACACCAATGCGCATTAGCCCGAATACCTTTGCAACGTGGGCCGACTCCCGGACCACGTTGTCCGGTTGGATCCCCGCCACCCTACCGGCGCGGGACGGCGGGGACCGAACCGGACGTCCGCACCGTGGACACCGTGGATTCGTACGACGGCGAAATCCGTGCGTACTGCCTGTACGGCGGGCTGTCAGACGGGCTGGGTCGCGGCGGCGATGCGCTCGCCCCGCAGCGCCTCGTACCACCGGTCGTCGGTCGGCGGCAGCGCGTTCACGTCGAGGGCCAGCTTCAGCAGCAGATCCGCGATCTGCGGGTTGCGGGCCATCACCGGGCCGTGCATGTACGTGCCGAAGACGGTGTCGTTGTACGCGCCCTCGGTGCCGTCGCCGGTGCCGTTGCCGTTGCCGAGCACCGTGCGGGCGAACGGGCGCGCCGACGGGCCGATGTGGGTGATGCCCTGGTGGTTCTCGAAGCCCGTCAGCTGCGGCAGGCCCAGCCGAGGGTCGATGTCGGCCAGGACGTCGCCGACGCAGCGCTCGCCCTCGCCCCGGGTGGAGACCACGTCGAGCAGGCCGAGGCCCGGCTCGCGCTCCCCCAGGTCGTTGATGAACTCGTGGCCGAGGATCTGGTACCCGGCGCACACCGAGAAGATGATCGCGCCGTTGGACGCGGCCCGCGCCAGGCCGCCGTCGCGCCGCAGGCGCTCGGCCGCGAGCCGCTGCGGACGGTCCTCGCCGCCGCCGATGAGATAGATGTCTCCGGAGGTCGGCACCGGCTGGTCGCTGCGCACGTCGACGCGTGTGACGCCGAGTCCGCGCTGGCGCGCCCGGCGCTCCACGACCAGGGCGTTGCCCTGGTCCCCGTACGTGCTGAGCAGGTCCGGGTAGACCCAGACAAGCCGCAGGCTGCTGTTACTCATGCTCTCGTCTCCTCGGGGTCAGTTGCCGACGCGGCGGCGGACGTCCTGGAACGCCGTGTAGTTGGCGATGAGCTCGATCCGTCCGGGCGGGGCGAGCTGCACGGCCTCGTCGACGGTGTCGCAGACCCGGAATTCCAGGCCCGCGACCTCGAGACGTACGGCCAGGTCCAGCCGGCGGTCGCCGATCACGAAGATCGGGTGCCCGGCGAGCCGGGTGTAGTCGACGTCCCAGAGCCAGGAGGTGTCCGTGCCGTCGGCGCCGCGCGCGTTGACGGAGAGGATCACCGGGGTCGGGGGCGGGTCGATCAGCGAGAACGTCTCGAGCCAGCCGGCCGGGTTCTTCGCGAGCAGCAGGCGCACGTCGCGGCCGAGGAAGGACACCACGTCGTACCGTCCGGCGACGGCCTGCACCTGGTACATGCGCTCCAGGGCGACCTGCGGCGGGACGCCGAAGACCGCGGCGACCGCGGCGGAGGTCGCGGCGTTCGCCTTGTTGGCGCGGCCCGGCAGCTGGAGATGGATCGGCCAGGCCGAGCCGTGCGGGTCGAGCACGTGGTCGCCGCTCAGCGCCCAGCTGACGGCGGGGCGGCGGAAGCCGCACTCGCCGCAGAACCAGTCGTCGCCGGGGCGCTGCATGACACCGCCGCAGGAAGGGCAGGACCAGGCGTCGTCCTTCCACTCCTGCCCGGCGGCGACCCAGACCACATTCGCGGAGGAGGACGCGGCCCAGACGACCAGCGGGTCGTCGGCGTTGGCGATGACCACGGCCTTCGTACCGGACAGGCCCTCGCGCCACTTCTCCGCGAGCATGCGGGTCTCGGCCGCGCGGTCCAGCTGGTCGCGGGAGAGGTTGAGCAGGGCGATGGCCTTGGGGGTGGTGTCGCGGGCGACGCCGGCCAGGTACTTCTCGTCCACCTCGATCACGCCGTACCGGGCGTCGGAGCCGCCGGCGAGGGCGGAGGTGATGCCCGCGGGCATGTTCGCGCCCAGCGCGTTGGAGACGACCGGGCCGCTGGCGCGCAGGGCCTCGGCGATCAGCCGCGTGGTGGTGGTCTTGCCGTTCGTCGCCGACACCAGAATGACGTCGAGATGCTGTGCCAGCCGGCTCAGCAGATCCGGGTCGAGTTTGAGCGCCACCCGGCCGCCGATCACCGATCCGCTGCCGCGTCCCGCGGCGCGCGACACCGCCGCTGCGGCCTTGCCTGCCGTCACGGCCAGCTTGGCCCGCGGCGACAGCGGCTCCGAGTTGCCTGCCATCGTCCTTGATCCTCCTTGCGTCGGTCGGGGCCCAGCCTATCGAGATCCGGCCGGCGGCCCGAACAGCGGCTCCTGGACGAAACCTGGAGGTCACCGCCGCGGCGGGCGGAACGTACCCTTACCGCCATGCGAAACCGTCCGATCCCCGGCAGTTCCGGACTCGTACGAGCCATGAGGCTGCTCGGAGATCCGGTGCTGCACGCCCCCTGCGAGCCCGTCACGGACTTCGGTCCGTCCCTCGCGAAGCTCGTCGAGGACATGTTCGCGACCATGTACGCGGCGAACGGCGTCGGCCTCGCGGCCAACCAGATCGGCGTCCCGCTGCGGGTCTTCGTCTACGACTGTCCCGACGACGAGGACGTCCGCCACCTCGGGCACATGGTCAATCCACGGCTCGTCGTGACCGACGGGGTCACGGTGCGCGGCCCGGAGGGCTGCCTTTCGCTGCCGGGCGTCGAGGCGGGTACGCCACGGTTCGACCAGGCGGTCGTCGAGGGCGTGACGATGGACGGCGAGCCGGTGCGGGTGGACGGGACGGGGTTCTTCGCGCGGTGCCTGCAGCACGAGTGCGACCACCTCGAGGGCGGGGTCTACCTGGACCACGTCATCGGCTGGCGCCGCGCCCGCGCGATCCGCGCGATCCGACGCGCGCCGTGGTCCCGCCCGTAGGGCCGTCTCCCCCACGCCGCCCCTGCCCGAACCGGGGCTCCGCCCCGGGCCCTGTGTCGGGGGCTCCGCCCCGTGCCTGGCTCGGGGCTTCGCCCCAGAGGCCGTTGCCGGGGCTCGGCCCCGACCCCGCTGCGGGGCTCCGTCCGGGCCCCGGGGAGTGCCCGGTACCGTCCGGTCGGCCCGGGTGTCCGTCCTCTGTCGCAGGGCGGGCTTGATCGGTCTCCCGGTACGGGGCGGCGGGTCCCGGGTGTCCGTCGTCGTGCGCCGGACGGGCCTGATCCCGTCGGGCTCCTTCGGTGCCCCGTGCACCGCGCCCGCCAGGGCGCAGGGGAGGGGTGCGGGGGCGGGGCCCCGGCTCAGAACCCCGGACTGCCCTCGCGGTCCGCGGAGAGGGCCAGGCCGCCCCAGAGCAGATCGGTGAGGCTCTTCACCAACTGCTCGCGGGAGCAAGGGCGTTCGCCCAGCCACCAGTCGCCCGCCGCGTGCATCATGCCGACGATCCCGTGACCCCACACCCGCGCCAATTCGCGCCCCGCGGGCCCGAGGTCGACGCGGTCCTCGATGACCTTGGCAAGCTCCTCGCCGAGGCGGCGCAGCAGGGGTGCCGAGTGCCGGCCGACGTCGAAGCCCTGCTCGGGCTGCTCCGACTGCTGGGAGTCCTCGGCCGGGTGCATGAGGAAGCGGTACACCTGCGGCCGGGCCTCGATCGCCGCCAGGTAGGTGTCGAGGGTGTTCTCGACCCGCTCGCGCCGGTCGGCAGGCGCGTCCACCGCGGCGCGCAGCGCGTCCAGGAGGGCGTCGGTGTGGCGCTTGGCGAGGGCCCGGTACAGTCCGCCCTTGTCACCGAAGTGCCGGTAGAGGATCGGCTTGGTGATCCCCGCCTCCGCCGCGATCGCGTTCATGGAGGCCTGGGGCCCGTCGCGGAGCACCACCCGGTCCGCGGCTTCGAGCAGTTCCCGCCGCCGCTGGTCCGCCGACCGCTGCTGCTCGGTCTGGTGAGTCGTGGTCTCCATGGCGTCTCCCCGCCCGTCGTTGTCCTGAGGCCTGCGCAACGTAACACTCCGCAGGGACAGGGCGCCGACCCAACCGGTGCAGGTTGACAGCATCTACTTGCCGGTAACAGACTGCTGTTACCGTAAGTAACGTGCGGGTGGATGCGTCACGTGGTGCACATCAGGAGGGGACATGACCGAGTTCACGCTCGATCTCAACGACGACCAGAAGCAGGTCCGCGACTGGCTGCACGGCTTCGCGAAGGACGTGATCCGCCCGGCCGCCGCCGAGTGGGACGAGCGTGAGGAAACCCCCTGGCCGGTCATCCAGGAAGCCGCCAAGGTCGGAATCTACTCCCTCGACTTCTACGCCCAGCAGTTCTTCGACCCCACCGGCCTCGGCATCCCGATGGCCATGGAGGAGCTCTTCTGGGGGGACGCCGGCATCGCCCTGTCCATCGTCGGCACCGGACTCGCCGCCGTCGGTGTCCTCGCCAACGGCACCGAGGAGCAGATCGGCACCTGGATCCCGCAGATGTACGGCGACGTCGACGACGTCAAGGTCGCCGCCTTCTGCTCCTCCGAGCCCGACGCCGGCTCCGACGTCGGCTCGATGCGGACCCGCGCCGTCTACGACGAGGCCAAGGACGAGTGGGTCCTCAACGGCACGAAGACGTGGGCGACGAACGGCGGCATCGCCAACGTCCACGTCGTCGTCGCCGTCGTCGACCCGGAGCTGGGCACCAAGGGCCACGCCTCCTTCATCGTTCCCCCCGGCACCCCCGGCCTCTCCCAGGGCCAGAAGTTCAAGAAGCACGGCATCCGCGCATCCCACACCGCCGAGGTCGTCCTCGAGGACGCCCGTGTCCCCGGCTCCTGCCTCCTCGGCGGCAAGGACAAGCTCGACGAGCGCCTCGCCCGCGCCCGAGAGCGCGCCAAGTCCGGCGGTGGCGAGCGCGTGAAGAACGCCGCCATGGCCACGTTCGAGGCCTCCCGCCCGGCCGTGGGCGCGATGGCGGTCGGCACGGCCCGTGCCGCGTACGACTACGCGCTCGAATACGCCAAGGAGCGCGAGCAGTTCGGTCGCCCGATCATCGACAACCAGGGCATCGCCTTCCAGCTCGCCGACATGCGCACGCAGATCGACGCGGCCAGGCTGCTGGTCTGGCGCGCCTCGTGGATGGCGGTGACCGGCAAGCCGTTCACCTCGGCCGAGGGCTCGATGTCCAAGCTCTTCGCCAGCGAGGTCGCCAAGAAGGTCACTGCCCAGGCGGTCCAGATCCTCGGTGGCAACGGCTTCACCCGCGAGTACCCGGTGGAGCGCATGCACCGCGACGCCGCGATCTACACGATCTTCGAGGGGACGAGCGAGATCCAGCGTCTCGTGATCGCCCGCACGCTGTCGGGCATGCCGATCCGCTGAATCCTCACGTCCGGAAGTCGCTGACCTCGGGTCGGTCGTCCGCGGTGGGCTCGGGCGGCCGACCCGCGGGTCGTCAGGGCCCTTCCGTGGCGTGAGGGTGGTGTGCGGTGGTGTCGGCCATGCGGTCGAGCCATTCCGTCAGCGGGTCGCGCTCGGTGGGTGCGAGGGCGCTGGTGAGGCTGTCGCGGAGGGCCTCGCGCAGCGCGAGGGCCCGGCTGGTGACGCCGACCGGTGCGGCGGGCTCGGCGGCGCCGGCCCAAAGGCCCCGGGTCAGCACGCGAAGGTCCGCGGGCAGGGCGGCGCTCGCGGCCAGGACGACCGCACACAGCGCCGTCCCGGCCACGCACGGCGTGCCGGGACGGCGGAATTCGGGGCTGTCACCGCGCGCGGCGAGCAGCCACAGCACCGCGAGGAACCGCGAACAGCACCTCCGCGTTCACGGCGAACGCGGCTCCGCGTGCGCCGTCCGCTTCGGGGATGAACGCACCCGTACCGCTCCAGGTGAGGTGCCCGGCCAAGTGGTGGGCGGCCTGGGCGACCAGCACCACCACGACCAGGTCGTGGAGCAGCTCGAGCGGGCCGACCACCCGCTCGCGCGGCTGCTCGCCATGGGCGCGCGGGGGCCGCCACAGCTGACGACGCAGCCGGGCCCAGTGATCACGTCCCGAGGCCACACGCGCAGCGTGGATCGTCAGCGGACGAGAGCCTCGGATACGGCCCACAGGCGTGCCGCGTTGTCCCGGTCCAGGGCGTACGGCGCGACACCGGCGACGGCACCGGCTCGCTCGGCGACCGGCTCGGCCTGCGCGCAGTCCTCGAAATAGCGGCCGGTGACGCCCTCCACCGTCGGTGAGGCGGCCAGCAACACCGAGGTCGCGGCGCCCTGCTCCACCGTCTTGCCCGGCGGCAGTGCGAGTTCACCCGAGGCGATGAAGGCGGCCACCTGCTGCATGTCCATGTGCCGGGCCAGGGATGTGTCCGCGATGTTGCCCGGCATCAGTGCGTTGGCGGTGATCCCGTCGTCGGCCCATCGCTCGGCGGCACCGACGGCGAACAGGGCGTTGGCGGTCTTCGACTGCCCGTAGGAGGTCCACGGGTCGTAGGGGCGGAAGCGGTAGGCCACGTCGTCGAAGACGACCGGTGAGAAGAGGTGGCCGATGGAGCTCACCGAGACAATCCGTGCACCGTTCGCCGCCGCGAGCGCCGGATGGAGGCCAGTGGCGAGGGCGAAGTGGCCCAGGTGGTTGACGGCGAACTGCCACTCCTGGCCGTCAGGTGTACGGGTGAGCTGCGGCGTGGCCATCACTCCCGCGTTGTTGACCAGGATGTGCAGCGGGCCGTGCCAGGCTGCCGCGAACTCGGCGACCGTCGACCGGTCGGCCAGGTCGAGCCGCCCCACGGTCAACTTCCCTGCCGTGGGCGGCAGTTCCGCCTCCAGACGCGCCGCCACGCGGGCCCCCGCGGCGGTTTCCCGCACGGCCAGGGTGACATCGGCGCCCGCGGCGGCGAGCACCCGGGCTGTCTCCACCCCGATTCCGGAACTGGCTCCGGTCACCACGGCCCGGCGGCCGTGCAGGTCGACACCGTCGAGTACGTCGGCGGCGGTGGTGCTCGCCCCGAACGTGAGGGGCCTGTGAGGTACGGACATGAGATGAATCTCCTGACTGGAATGACGTGAGAGAACCGAGGCCCGCGTCGTCTGTAGCTCGCCCGCCGTGCGCGCTCGGCGCCTCGACGATCGGGGTCGGGGTCGGGGTCGGGCGTCGTCCGCCCACGCGCAGAAGCGCGACCGGGCCTCTCCCGGGTCAGCCCTGCGCGATCCGGGAGACGTGCTCCCAGTCGGCCCAGGTCTGAAGGCGCTGGGCATAGACGGGCTCGATGATCTCGATGGGTTCCGTACCGAACAGCACCCGCAGCGGCGGGTTCTCAGCATCGACGATCTGCAGCAGGGCGGCGCCCGCGTCGGCGGTGGCGGCGTACCGGGCGTCGCCGAAGCGGGCCGCGATGGCCTCGCGGACCTGGTCGTAGGCGGGGTTCGGCTGGGCGTGCGAGGCGGAGGAGCCGGCCCAGTCCGTGGTGAAGCCACCCGGCTCGACAAGGGTGACCTTGATCCCGTGGCCTGCGACTTCCTGGGCAAGAGACTCGCTGAAGCCCTCGAGCGCCCACTTGGACGCGTGGTACGCGCCCAGAGACGGGAACGCGGCGATGCCGCCGACGGACGACACCTGCACGATGTGGCCGCTCCGCTGCGCGCGCAGGATCGGCAGCACGGCCTGGGTGACCCAGAACGCGCCGAAGAGGTTCGTCTCCATCTGGTCGCGCAGTTGCTGCTCGGTGATCTCCTCGATCATGCCGAACAGTCCGTAGCCGGCGTTGTTGACCACGACGTCGAGGCGACCGAACTTGTCGTGCGCGGCGGCCACCGCGGCGGAGGCGGCCGCCTTGTCGGTGACGTCCAGCGCCAGCGGCAGGACCGCGTCGTCGCCGTACTTGGTGACCAGATCGTCCAGTGCGGCCACGTTCCTGGCGGTCGCGGCGACCCTGTCCCCACGCTCCAGCGCGGACTGTGCGAAGGCGCGCCCCAGGCCGCGGGACGTACCGGTGATGAACCAGACCTTGCTCATGACTTCTCCTTCGGGGTCGGCCTACCGGAACTGACCTCCCGGGGCCGGCTTCACCGTAACCCACAAACTTAGACTCGTCCAAATATGCACTCGTCTATAAATCGAGACGTACAATGCCGCCATGGCAGGAACCATGAATCTGCGAGAGCGCAAGAAGCTGGCGACCTGGCGCGCCATCCGCTCCGCCGCCCTGCGGCTCTTCGACGAGGCAGGCTTCGAGACCACGACCGTCGAGCAGATCGCGGCCGCGGCGAACGTCTCGCGCGCCACCTTCTTCAACTACTTCGCCAGCAAGGAGGCCGTCGTCTTCGACCAGGACCCCGAGGAGCGGCGCCATTGGCAGGCCCTGATGAACAACCGCCCCGCCGACGAGCCGCTCTGGGATTCGCTGGCCGCCATCCTGACGGGGTTCTGCGAGAGCCTGCGCGAGCGCATGCCGCTGCAGCGCCGACTCAAGGCGCAGTCGCCCGCCCTCGCCCAGTCAGGCCAGAGCTTCGGCGAGCAGTTCTTCACCGATCTGCGGAACTGGGTGGCGGACCGCACCAGCGGGTCCGACGAGTTGACCGCGACCTTGCGCCTGAACCTCGCCGTGGCCGCCACCCACACCGCCTATCAGACCTGGCCCGAAGACGAGTCCTTCGACGGATTCCTACGACGCCTCGAACACTGCCTCCGGACATGCCCCAGCGCGTCCACCGACTGATTCGCCCACGTGCCGCCGCCCGGCGTGTCACCGGAGCGGGCTCCACGCGCCGCACGGAGAGGTGACCGTGGCCATGCAAGCGATGACGGAAAGCCACGACGCTGTCGCTCGTGGTGGCGGGACTGCCGGCGGCGCGCACCTGCGCTGTTCCCGGAGGCGGGAAGCGCGGGGTCGTCGGTTGCCATGGCCCGCGCCACCGCAACTCCCACGGTTGAACGGCCCCCGGGGCTGAAACACTGGAAGATGGCAACCCCCGGCGGCAGAGTCGGAGAACCGAGGCAGTCATGGCAGCACGAGTGCCGATACCCGTACCGAAAGACCTGGCCGGCATCCTGCAGTCCGCGGTGGGCGTGACCGGAGCGGCGCTGGGATCCCTCCTCACCCGCTCGGCGCTCGGCCTCGCGGTCTGGGACGCCGACCTGCGGTGCACCTGGGTCAACGACACTCTGGAGCACTACGACGGAATCCCCGGGCATCAGCGGCTCGGGCGGCGGCCGGGCGCGGCGCTGCCCGGTGACGCCGGCGCGCTGGAGAGGGTGATGCGGCAGGTGCTGGCGACCGGCACCGCTGTCGTCGGCCGCGAGTACCGTGTGCCGGCCGTGCACGGCGCACACCGCAACCGTGCGCTCTCCGCCTCCTTCGTCCCCCTGGACGACGGAGACGGCCGGGCGCTGGGCGTGGCCCTGGTGGTCGTGCAGATCACCGGCAGGCGGTGGGCCGGGGACCGCCTGGCCCTTCTCAACGAGGCGGGCGCCCGTATCGGCACCACGCTGGACGTCATGCGCACCGGGCAGGAACTGGCCGACTTCGCCGTCCCGTTCCTCGCCGACTACGTCACCGTGGACCTGGCGGATTCGGTACGGCTCGGTGAGGAGCCCCTGGCCCGGATCGGGCCGAACGGCGGGCGCATCCCCGCGTTCCGGCGGGCAGGCATGGCATCCATTCACACCGGTGCGCCGGAATCCCTCTGGCACGGCGGCGAAGTGGTGTACGTCCCCCCGACCTCACCCTTCACCCAGGTCCTGTCCTCCGGCCGCTCCGTCCTCGAGCCGGTCCTGGACACCTCGTGGCTCGATGAGGATCCGGCACGGGCCGAGAAGATCCACGAGTTCGGGATGCACTCCCTGATGGTCGTGCCGGTCCGCGCCCGCGGCGTGCTTCTGGGCGTGGCGGTGTTCGTGCGCACGGACAACCCGGCACCGTTCGACGAGGACGACCTGCTGCTCGCCGAGGATCTGGTCTCCAGAGCCGCGCTGAGCCTGGACAACGCCAGGCGGTACACCCGCGAGCGCGCCACCGCCCTCGCCCTGCAACGCAGCCTGCTCCCGCAAAGGGTGAACGGCGGGCCCGCAGTGGAGGTGGCCTGCCGCTATCTGCCGGCGGAGGTCGAGGACGGCGTCGGCGGCGACTGGTTCGACGTCATCCCCCTGCCCCGCGGCCGCGTGGCCCTGGTCGTCGGCGATGTGGTCGGGCACGGCATCGGCGCCGCCGCCACCATGGGCCGGCTCCGGACGGCCGTACGCACACTCGCCGACCTCGACCTGCCCCCGGACGAACTGCTCACCAGTCTCGACCGGACGGTCGTCCGCCTCGCCGAGGAGGAGTGCGACAGCCCCGACACCCCCGCCCGCATCATGAGCGCCACCTGCCTGTACGCCGTCTACGACCCGGCCACCCGGCTCTGCACCATGGCGCGGGCCGGACACCTTCCGCCCACGATCGTCCATCCGGACGGCAGCGTCACCCTCCCCGACCTCCCCGCCGGCCCCCCGCTCGGCATCGGGCTGCTCCCGTACGAGACCGGAACGGTGGAACTGCCCGAGGGAAGCGTCATCGCCCTCTACACCGACGGCCTTGTCGAGGACCGCCACGACGACATCGACGTCGGGATGGACCGTGTGAGCGCCGCACTCGCGCAACCCGGCCTCCCTCTGGAAGACCTCTGCTCCGCGGTGATCGACACCCTGCCGGCCACGACGTCGCACGACGACGTCACCCTGCTTCTGGCCCGCACCCGCTCCCCGGCCCCGGCCTCCCCCGCCGGCACGCCGGCCGACTGCTGACACCGGCTGTGCGGGGGCGGCGTACGCAAGCCGTACGCCGCCCCTTCCTCCGTCGTCAGGCGCCCAGCAGGGCCTCGATCGCGCCCACGACCTCCGGCGCCTCCGGCTCCGTGCGCGGACGGAACCGGGTGACCTCGCCCTGCGGCGAGATGAGGAACTTCTCGAAGTTCCACTGGACGTCGCCGGCCTCGCCCTCCGCGTCCGTGACCTTCGTCAGCTCGGCATACAGCGCGTGCCGGTCCGCGCCGTTCACATCCGTCTTCTCCAGCAGCGGGAACGAGACACCGTACGTCGTCGAGCAGAACGTCCGGATCTCCTCGGCGCTGCCGGGCTCCTGCCCGGCGAACTGGTTGCACGGCACGCCGAGCACGGTGAATCCGCGGTCCCCGTACTGCTTCTGCAGCCGTTCGAGACCGGCGTACTGCGGGGTCAGGCCGCACTTGGACGCCACATTGACCAGCAGCACGGTCTTGTCCGCGTAGTCGGCGAGAGACGTGGGCTCGCCGGTCAGGGTGCGCAGCGGGATGTCGCGCAGAGTCATCAGCTTCTCCTCGGTAACGGTCCTTCGCCGCTCACTCTCGCACGCTCCGCTACACGGGCCGGAACAGCCCCTCCTGCACGACCGACACCAGCAGCCGCCCCTCACGGTCGTAGATCCTCCCGCGCGCCAGCCCTCGGCCGCCCGTCGCGATGGGCGACTCCTGGTCGTACAGGAACCACTCGTCGGCGCGGAACGGCCGGTGGAACCACATCGCGTGGTCCAGTGAGGCCATGTCGAAGCCGCGCGGCCCCCACAGCGGCTCGACCGGGATACGGACCGCGTCGAGCAGGGTCATGTCGGAGGCGTACGTCAGCGCGCACGTGTGCACGAGCGGGTCGTCGCCGAGCGGGCCGACCGCGCGCATCCACACCGCGCTGCGCGGGTCGGCCTCGTTGACCTCCTCGTCGGTCCAGCGCAACCCGTCGACGTAGCGGATGTCGAACGGCTGGCGCCGGGCCATCCGCTCCAGCGCCTCCGGCAGCGCGCCCAGGTGCTCGCGGATCTCGTCGGTGACACTCGGCAACGTCTCCGGGGCCGGGAAGTCGAGGCGGGGCGGCAGCTGATGCTCGAAGCCGGCCTCCTCGGGCTGGTGGAAGGAGGCCGTCAGATTGAAGATCGTGCGGCCCTGCTGCACGGCGGTGACCCGGCGGGTGGTGAACGACCGGCCGTCCCTGACCCGCTCCACCTGGTAGACGATCGGCACACCCGGAATGCCGGGCCGCAGGAAGTACGCGTGCAGGGAGTGGACCGGCCGGGCGCCGTCCGTCGTCCTGCCCGCCGCCACCAGGGCCTGCCCGGCGACCTGACCGCCGAAGACCCGCTGCAGGGACTCGTTGGGGCTGAGCCCCCGGAATATGTTGACCTCGATCTGCTCCAGGTCGAGCAGGTCGACGAGCCGCTCGGCGGGATTGGTCATGCGGTGTTCTCCAGTCTCACGGAAGGGCCCTCAGAGCTGGCCCACGGAGGTGACGCGGACCACGGCCCGCCCTTCCTCGTCGGAGGCCGCCAGATCGACCTCGGCGCCGATGCCCCAGTCATGATCGCCGTTGGGATCGGCGAAGGTCTGCCGCACCCGCCACAGGCCGTGCTCGGGGTCCTCCTCGATGGACAGCAGCTTCGGCCCGCGCGCGTCCGGCCCGGTGCCGAGGTCGTCGTACTCGTCCCAGTACGCGTCCATCGCCTCGCCCCACGCCTCCTCGTCCCAGCCGGACTCGCCGTCGAGCTCGCCCAGCGCGGCGACCTGGTCGAGCGCGGCCAACTCCACGCGGCGGAACATCGCGTTGCGCACGAGCACCCGGAAGGCGCGGGCGTTCGCCGTGACCGGCTTGACCTGGTCGGCCTTCTCCTGGGCCTCCTCCGCGGTCTCCACCTCGGGGTTCGCCAGCTGCTCCCACTCGTCCAGCAGGCTGGAGTCGACCTGGCGGACCATCTCGCCGAGCCAGGCGATCAGGTCCTGAAGGTCCTCGGTCTTCAGATCGTCCGGGATGGTGTGGTCGAGCGCCTTGTACGCGCTCGCGAGATAGCGCAGCACGATGCCCTCGGTGCGGGCCAGCTCGTAGAAGGACGTGAACTCGGTGAAGGACAGCGCCCGTTCGTACATGTCCCGGATGACGGACTTCGGCGAGACCGGATGGTCGCCGACCCACGGGTGCGACTTCCGGTAGAGGTTGTACGCGTGCCACAGGAGCTCCTCCAGCGGCTTCGGGTACGAGATGTCCTGCAGCCGCTCCATCCGCTCCTCGTACTCGACCCCGTCCGCCTTCATCGCGCCGACCGCCTCGCCGCGCGCCTTGTTCTGCTGGGCGGCGAGGATCTGGCGCGGGTCGTCGAGCGTCGACTCGACGACCGAGACCATGTCGAGGGCGTACGACGGCGACTCGGGGTCCAGCAGGTCGAAGGCCGCGAGCGCGAAGGTGGACAGCGCCTGGTTCAGCGCGAAGTCCTGCTGGAAGTCGACGGTGAGCCGGACGACTCGGCCCTGGGCGTCGGGGGTTTCGAGGCGCTCCACGATGCCGCCGTCGAGGAGCGAGCGATAGATCGCGATCGCCCGGCGGATGTGCCTGAGCTGCTGCTTGCGCGGCTCGTGGTTGTCCTCGAGCAGCTTGCGCATGGCGTCGAAGGCATTGCCCGGGCGGGCGATCACCGACAGCAGCATGGCGTGGGTGACCTTGAAGCGGGAGGTCAGCGGCTCGGGATCGGAGGCGATGAGCTTCTCGAAGGAGTTCTGGGACCACGCGACGAAGCCCTCGGGGGCCTTCTTGCGGACCACCTTCCGCTTCTTCTTCGGGTCGTCGCCCGCCTTGGCGAGCGCCTTCTCGTTCTCGATGACGTGCTCGGGCGCCTGCGCGACGACGAATCCGGCGGTGTCGAAGCCCGCCCGCCCGGCGCGGCCCGCGATCTGGTGGAACTCGCGGGAGCGGAGCGTGCGGACACGGCTGCCGTCGTACTTGGTGAGTGCGGTGAACAGCACCGTGCGGATGGGGACGTTGACGCCGACGCCGAGCGTGTCCGTACCGCAGATGACCTTCAGCAGACCGGCCTGGGCGAGCTTCTCGACGAGGCGGCGGTACTTGGGCAGCATGCCGGCGTGGTGGACGCCGATGCCGTGGCGCACGTAGCGGGAGAGATTGCGCCCGAACTTGGTGGTGAAGCGGAAGTTGCCGATCAGCTCGGCGATCTGGTCCTTCTCCTCGCGCGTGCACATGTTGATGCTCATCAGCGACTGCGCCCGCTCGACCGCCTGGGCCTGCGTGAAGTGCACGATGTAGACGGGCGCCTGCTTGGTCTCCAGCAGCTCGGTCAGTGTCTCGGTGATCGGCGTCGTCACGTACTCGTACGAGAGCGGGACCGGGCGGGTCGCGGAGCGCACGACGGCGGTGTCGCGGCCGGTGCGGCGGGTCAGGTCCTTCTCGAACATCGAGACGTCGCCGAGCGTCGCCGACATCAGCACGAACTGTGCCTGGGGGAGCTCGAGGAGGGGGATCTGCCAGGCCCAGCCGCGGTCCGGCTCCGCGTAGAAGTGGAACTCGTCCATCACGACCTGGCCGATGTCGGCGTCCTTGCCGTCGCGCAGCGCGATGGACGCCAGGACCTCGGCGGTGCAGCAGATGACGGGCGCGTCGGCGTTCACGGAGGCGTCGCCGGTCAGCATGCCGACGTTCTCGGTGCCGAAGAGCTTGCAGAGGTCGAAGAACTTCTCCGACACCAGGGCCTTGATCGGCGCCGTGTAGAAGGTGACCTCGTCCCGGGCCAGCGCCGCGAAATGCGCACCTGCCGCGACCAGGCTCTTGCCCGAACCGGTGGGGGTGGAAAGGATCACGTTCGCCCCGGAGACCACCTCGATCAGCGCCTCCTCCTGGGCCGGGTAGAGCGTGATGCCCCGGTCCTCGGCCCATGACGAGAAGGCTTCGAAGAGGGCATCGGGGTCGGCGTCCGGCGGCAGCTGATCGATAAGGGTCACGCCCCCATCTTGCCTGGCTTCGGCCCGGATGAGGGAACCGGCCACCGAGAGGAAGATCGCTACCGATAACCTGTCCCGTCAACTGAGCACAACCACACGACAAATGGGGCGGGAACAGCATGATGGGACCGGCGCACTCCCTGTCCGGGGCCGCAGCCTGGCTGGGGGTGGGGGCCGCGGCGGCCGCGGCGGGCCATCCGATGCCGTGGCCCGTACTCGTCGTCGGCGCACTGATCTGCGCGGGCGCGGCACTCGCGCCCGACCTCGACCACAAGGCGGCGACCATCTCCCGGGCCTTCGGGCCCATCTCGCGAGGCGTGTGCGAGGTGGTCGACAAGCTGTCGTACGCGGTCTACAAGGCGACGAAGAAGCAGGGCGACCCCCGCAGGACCGGCGGCCACCGCACGCTCACGCACACCTGGCTGTGGGCGGTGCTGATCGGCGCCGGCACGTCCGCGCTGGCCGTGACCGGGGGACGCTGGGCGGTCCTCGCGATCCTCTTCATTCACCTCGTCCTCGCGGTCGAGGGCCTGCTGTGGCGCGCCGCGCGGGTCTCCAGCGACGTGCTGGTCTGGCTGCTCGGTGCGACCAGCGCGTGGATCCTGGCAGGCGTCCTGGACAAACCGGGCAGCGGCGCGGACTGGCTCTTCACCGGCCCCGGCCAGGAGTACCTCTGGCTCGGCCTCCCCATCGTGCTGGGCGCCCTCGTCCACGACATCGGCGACGCACTCACGGTCTCCGGCTGCCCGATCCTCTGGCCCATACCCATCGGCAGCAAGCGCTGGTACCCGGTGGGCCCGCCCAAGGGCATGCGCTTCCGGGCGGGCAGCTGGGTGGAGCTGAAGGTCCTGATGCCGGTCTTCATGCTGCTGGGCGGGGTGGGCGGCGCGGCAGCGCTGAACGTCATCTGAGGTCCGGGGCGGGCCGGTGGGACCCCCGGCCCCGGCGACCGCCGGCCCGGCACACATGCGCGGCTTCCCTACGCGGGGGCACCGCCCGGCCCGTCCGGCGGCCACGAGGGCCACCCCACCTGTGCGGCGCGCATTCCCGGCCCGTCCGGCGCTTGAGGACGGCCCGGGCTCACCGCACGGTTCTCGGGGCGTTCGGAGCGCATGCGGCGACGCGGGCACCGCCGACGACAGCAGTCCTGCTTTTCGCATGCTCACCCGTGCCACGACCGCCACAGCGCCGCGTACGCCCCGTCCGCCGCCACCAGTTCGCCGTGGCTGCCCAGTTCGCTGATGCGGCCGTTCTCGACGACCGCGATCACGTCCGCGTCGTGCGCCGTGTGCAGCCGGTGCGCGATCGCCACGACCGTGCGGCCGTCGAGGACGCGGGCGAGCGAGCGCTCCAGGTGGCGGGCCGCGCGCGGGTCGAGGAGGGACGTCGCCTCGTCCAGGACCAGGGTGTGCGGGTCGGCGAGGACCAGGCGGGCCAGGGCGATCTGCTGGGCCTGGGCCGGGGTCAGGAAGAGGCCGCCGGAGCCCACCTCGGTGTCGAGGCCGTCGGCCAGTGCCTGCGCCCACCCGTCCGCGTCCACCGCACCCAGGGCGGCCCACAGCTCCGCGTCCTCCGCGTCCGCCCGCGCGAGCAGCAGATTGTCGCGCAGGGAGCCCACGAAGACATGGTGCTCCTGGTTGACCAGCGCCACATGCTCGCGCACGCGCTCCGCCGGCATCCGCGACAGCTCGGCCGCACCGAGCGTGACCCGGCCCGTCCGCGGCGCGTAGATCCCCGCCAGCAGCCGGCCCAGCGTGGACTTGCCGGCGCCCGACGGGCCGACGAGCGCCAGCCGTGTGCCGGGTGCGACGTCCATCGACACCCGGTGCAGCACATCGACGCCCTCTCGGTATCCGAAGTGCACCTCGTCCGCCCGCACCGCGCGCCCCTCGGGCCGCACCTCGACGTCACCCGCGTCCGGCTCGATCTCCCGTACGCCGACGAGCCGCGCCAGCGAGACCTGGGCCACCTGGAGCTCGTCGTACCAGCGCAGGATCAGGTTCACCGGATCGACCATCATCTGCGCGATCAGTGCCCCCGTGGTCAGCTGCCCGATCCCGATCCAGCCCTGCAGCACGAAGACGCCGCCGATCATCAGTACCGACCCCAGCACGGTCGCGTGTGTGACGTTGATGACCGGGAACAGCACGGACCGCAGCCACAGTGTGTACCGCTCCCACGCGGTCCACTCCTTGATCCGGCGGTCCGACAGCGCCACCCGGCGCGCCCCGAGCCGGTGCGCCTCCACCGTCCGCCCCGCGTCGACGGTCTCGGCGAGGACCGCGGCCACCGCGGCGTACCCCGAGGCCTCCGAACGGTACGCGGACGGCGCCCGCTTGAAGTACCAGCGGCAGCCGATCACCAGCACCGGGACCGCCAGCAGCACGGCCGGTGCGAGCGGCGGCGCTGTCACGGTCAGCCCGCCGAGCAACAGCACGATCCAGAGGACACCGATCGTCAGCTGCGGCACGGCCTCGCGCATCGCGTTCGCCAGCCGGTCGATGTCCGTCGTGATCCGGGAGAGCAGATCGCCGGTACCGGCCCGCTCCAGCACGCCGGGCGGCAGCCCGACCGACCGTACGAGGAAGTCCTCGCGCAGGTCCGCCAGCATCCGCTCGCCGAGCATCGCGCCGCGCAGCCGCACCAGCCGTACGAACACGGCCTGGATCGCGAGCGCCACGGCGAAGAGCGCGACGGTGCGCTCCACATGGAGCGCGCGCGCCCCGTCCACCGCCCGCTCCACGAGTGAGCCGAGCAGCCACGGCCCGGCCATCGAGGCCACGACCGCGACCGTGTTGACGGCGACGAGCAGCACGAACGCCCGGCGGTGCCGCCGCAGCAGCTCGCGTACGTACGCGCGCACCGTCGCCGGCGTGCCCACCGGCAGGGTGGTCGCCGTCCGGGGAGCCGCCGGGTCGTATGCCGGTGGCGCCACGCCGATCATGCCGTCTCCTCGATGTCGATTCCGGCGTCGGTCAGCCGCTCGTCGCGTTGCCCGTTCGGCTGTGGGCTGAGATGCCTGGTGAGAGGCACCTCGGTGTCCTCCGTCTCCCGGGTCACCACCTCCCGGTACCGCGGCTCCTTGTGCAGCAGTTCGCGGTGCACGCCGACGGCCGCGACCTCGCCCTCGCGGACGAGCACCACCCGGTCGGCCCGGTCGAGCAGCAGCGGCGACGACGTGAAGACGACCGTCGTGCGCCCCGACCGCAGCGCCCGCACACCCTCGGCGATCCGCGCCTCCGTGTGCGAGTCGACCGCCGAGGTCGGCTCGTCGAGCACCAGTACGTCGGGATCGGCGACCAGCGACCTGGCCAGGGCCAGCCGCTGCCGCTGCCCGCCCGAGAGCGAGCGGCCGCGCTCGGTGATGGGCGCGCCCATCGGGTCCCCGTCCAGCGCGGCCTGCGCCAGCGCGTCCAGCACGTCCCCGCACTCGGCCGCGGCCAGCGCATCGGCCGCGGACACCGCGCCGGACGCGGGCACGTCGAGCAACTCGGTCAGGCTCCCGGACAGCAGTACCGGGTCCTTGTCCTGCACCAGGACCACGCCGCGTGCGACGTCGCGCGGCCGCTCGTCCAGCGCGACGCCGCCGAGCAGGACGGACGGCAGGCCCTCCGCGTCCGGCGCATGTCCGCCGAGACGCTCCGCCAGCAGCCCCGCCTCGTCCGGATCGCCGCACACGACGGCGGTCAGCGCCCCGGCCGGGGCGAGCAGCCCGCTGGCCGGGTCGTACAGATCGCCCGCGGGCACGTCGCCGGACGCGTTCCCGGAGCCGCCGGACGGCCGCTCCAGCGACAGCACCCGTGCCGCGCGGCGCGCGGAAGGCCGCGAGAAGGAGTACGCCATGGCGATCTCCTCGAAGTGCCTGAGCGGATAGGTCAGCAGCATCACCGCGCTGTAGACGGTGACGAGTTCACCGACCTCGATCCGTCCGTCGCCGACCAGCCCGATCCCGTACCAGACGACGAAGATGAGCAGCAGACCCGGCAGCAGCACCTGCAGCGCCGTGATCAGGGACCACATGCGTGCGCTGCGGACGGCCGCCCGCCGTACCTCCTGCGAGGCACGGCGGTAGCGCCGGAGGAACAGCTCCTCGCCGCCGATGCCGCGCAGCACCCGCAGCCCCGCGACCGTGTCGGAGGCCAGCTCGGTGGCCTTGCCGGCCTTCTCCCGCTGGACGTCCGCGAGCCGCGTCGCCCGGGGGAGCAGCGGCAGCACGCCGAGCGCCAGCACCGGAACGCCGATCGCGACCACGACACCGAGTGCCGGCTGGTAGAACAGCAGCGCCACCACGACCACGACGATCGTCAGCGCCGCCGCGAGGAAGCGCGAGACCGCCTCCACGAACCAGCCGATCTTCTCGACATCACCCGTGGAGACCGCGACGACCTCGCCCGCCGCGACCCGTCGGGTGAGCGCGGAGCCCAGCTCGGCGGTCCTGCGGGCCAGCAGCTGCTGCACGCGCGCGGCCGCGGTGATCCAGTTGGTGACGGCCGTACGGTGCAGCATGGTGTCGCCGAACGCGATGCCGACGGTCGCCAGGGCGATCAGCCCGCCCGCGAGCGCGAGCCGGGAGCCGGAGCGCTCGACGACGGCCTGCACGGCGAAACCGACGCCGTAGGGAAGGGCCATCACGGAGACGAAGTGCAGCATGCCCCAGGCGAGAGACTTGAACTGGCCGCGGAGCTGCCCCAGCCCGAGCCAGACGAGAAACCGGAATCCCGACCGGGTGTCCGGCACACCAGGATCGGGAAACGGAAGATCGCGAATCTGCATGACGTCCCAGATCGTTCGGAAAAGTCGGCTCGGACGTGCAAGGATCGCTCTCCGCAGTTGTCCGTAGCAACCGATTTTCGGGCGTCATGGCACAGATCCCGCCATGATCACCGGCCGGGCCGCCACGCCCCCTGGCGCCCGCACGGCCGCTCGCGCTTCACTCCCGACGCATGAGACGACAACAGATCATGTCCATGTTCGCGGGACTTGCCCTGGCGGCCGGATCCCTGCTCGGCGCGAGCCCTGCCGGGGCGGCGACACCACCGGACGCCGGGCCGACGCCGCCCGCGGAGTTCGGCAGCGACTGGCACGATCCGCTCACCGCGGCGCCGCCGGTGACCAGGCCGGCCACGAGATCCTGTTCGGTCACTCTTGCCGAGGCGCAGTTCCGCGACTTCACGCCGTACCAGGGGAGTTACACGCCCCCGGAGGAGTGCGGCGACCGCTGGAGCGCGGTGGTGCTGCGGCTCGACGGCAACGTCAAGGGCCGTCAGTACGACCGGCTCGGCCATCTCACCGTCGGCGGCGTCGAGATCTTCCGAACGTCCACCCCGCAGCCCTCGCCCGACGGCATCACCTGGTCCGTCGAGAAGGACGTCACCCGCTACAGCGACACCCTGCGCCGGGCTCAGCCGGTCGAGATGCTCATCGGCAACGTCGTCAACGACACGTACACGGGGATCATCGACGTCAAGGTGACGCTCACGTTCTACACCTCGGACGGCCGCACACAGCGGACCGCGACCCCGGACCGCGTGCTCCCGCTGGACGGTTCCCCGCTCACCACCCCGCGCAACTCCGAACGGATCCTCGCCGAGGTGTATGCGACGGGCTCGGGCGGCGGCTGCGAGGAGTACTGGTACCTCACGGTCCCCGACGCGGCCCCGTACTCCTGCAAGGCCGGCGAAGGGCCGTACCGCGAAGTGCAGATCAGGGTCGACGGCCGACTCGCGGGAATCGCCACGCCGTTCCCGACCGTGTGGACCGGCGGCTGGTCCAACCCCTTCCTCTGGTACGTGGTTCCGGGCCCGCGCGCCTTCGACATCAAGCCCGTCCAGTACGACCTCACACCGTTCGCGGGCCTGCTCAACGACGGCCGGCCGCACCGGATCGAGGTGTCCGTCGCCGGGGTGCCTGCCGGGCAGACGGGCTGGAGCACGCCCACGAACGTTTTGATCTGGCAGGACGAGGGCCGGTCGGTCGTCACCGGTGCCCTGACGCGCCACGAGGAGAGCGGCCTTGCCAACTCCTCCACCTACACGCCAGGTTCACCCCAGCACCGGCTCGACACGGAAGCCGGGCACCGGCTCACCGTCGCCGGATACCTGAACACCTCGCACGGGCGCATCGCGACCACGGTGTCCCGCTCGCTCGCCCACACCTCCGTGCACCGCTGGGGCGAGGGCGAGAACCCGGACGCCCTCGAGGGCACCTGGACCGACGACGAGACCGTGACCTCGGGCCGGACCGCCACCCGCACCCACCGCACGTACACGATGGACGGCGAGACGACCCTCGGCGCCGGCGACCGGCTGCGGACCGTGCTCACGCTCGGGGACAGGGCCGACACTGTGGTGCTGCGCGGCGGGAAGCGCCTCGCATGGTCGCGGCTCGACGACTCGTACGCGGGGGACGCGACATACACCGCCAATGTGCCGCGCGACCAGCGCCACGCGGTCGGCACGACCGCGGAACGCTACCGGCTGCACGGTTCGCAGACGCCCGACGGCTGCTACGACCGAAGCCTGACATCGGTGCAGGGGGTGCTCACGAAGGACCGCAGGCGCTGCTGACGGCAGAAGAGGCGTTCCGCGTGAGGCGGCGTGTGCGGGGCCCGGTCCCGGTGGCCGGGCCCCGCGGCGCTCACACCGATGGCTTCACCGAGTCCCCTCCGGAGCGTGCGTTCTTCCACTCGCCCCGGGTGAAGTCCGGTATCTTCCGCGGGGCGCCGCCCGCCTTCACCGACAGATGACTCGGCGGCACCGCGTCCACGTTGCCGCGTCGTACACGTCGAAGTCGGGTACGAGGGCCCAGCTGCATGCACTGCATGAGCCGGAACACCATGATGTAGTCCATGCCGCCGTGGCCGCCGGGCGGATTGGCGTGCTCCTTCCGCAGCCAGTGGTCCCAGTCGGCGTAGCGCCGAAGTCCTTCCACTGGTCGTCCTTATGGTCCGGCTCTCTGTAGATGCGGGCCGGGTAGTCCTCGAAGACACCCTTGGTTCCACCGAGGCTGTAGATCCGGGTGTAGGGGTGTGGGGACGACACATCGTGCTCCAGGCGGATCACCCGGCCCTTGGCCGTCCGCACCATGCTGATGGTGCGGTCGCTCTCGATGTACGTCTCCTTCCAGCTCGGGTCGCCCGGCGGCATGTTCGCCGCGCGGTACTCGGCGAGGCCGAGCGCCGGCGTGCCGAAGCTGCTGATGCTCACGACGCGGTCGCCGCGATTGACGTCCATGTAGTTGGCGACGGGCCCGACGGCCGGCCGCTGCACGACACTCAGCGCCGACGTCGGTGTCGACGATGCCAGGACCATGTGGCGGCGCAGCGCGGCACCGTCACCTTCGAGGTGTGGAAGGACCGGCAGAAGGTGGCGGACACGGGGAAGGTCTCCTGTCAGGACCCGGCCCGGCATCTCGAAGTGGACGTCGGCGGAGCCCAGTTCGTGAGCCTCGTCTCCACCACGACCGACGACGGCAACGGCAACGACCACGCGGACTGGGCCGATCTCCGGGTCAGCTGCTCGGTCTGGGCGCGCGGTCCTCGTGAGGGGCCGCCGGCGTGGCCTGGCACCGGGGCGCAGGGACTCCGTCGACCAGAGCGGTCAGCAGGCCGCCGAGCACCTCGCGCTGGTCCGCCGTCAGGGGGGCCAGGATGTCCTCCGCCGCCGCGCGGCGCGCGGTGCGCAGCTCCCGGAGCGTGGTGCGGCCGGTCTCGGTGAGCTCCACGCGCACCACGCGACGGTTGGTCGGGTCCGGCACGCGGCGGACCCGGCCGCCGGCCTCCAGCCCGTCGACCAGGGTGGTCACGGCGCGCGGCACGACCTCCAGGCGGTCGGCGAGGTCGGCCATCCGCGGCGGCCCGTCGTAGTGCGCGACGACACGCAGCAGCCGCGACTGCGCGGGCGTGATGCCGACCGGCTCCAGATGCAGCTTCTGGATGCGGTGGAGCCGGCGCGTCAGCCGCAGCAGCTGCTCGGCCAGCAGGCCGTCGGCGTCGGGTGCGGGGACTGGGGTGGTCATACGGGAACAATATCAGGACAAGGTTCATTGTGAGTATAGGTAACAATGAGCTATGATCCTGAAGTCTGTCCGTCCTGCCTCAGAAGGAGCCCATGCGTCCTCACGACGACGGTCCGTCCTGGACCCCTCCCAGCCGTCCGCTCGATCCCGCACGGCCGGCGCCGCCCGCGCAGGTGCGGCGCATCCTCCGGCTCTTCCGTCCCTACCGAGGCCGGCTCGCCCTCGTCGGGCTGCTCGTCGGTGCCTCGTCGCTGGTCTCGGTCGCCTCGCCGTTCCTGCTGCGCGAGATCCTCGACACCGCGATCCCGCAGGGCCGCACGGGCCTGCTCTCACTGCTCGCCCTCGGCATGATCCTCATCGCCGTGACGACGAGTGTCTTCGGCGTGCTGCAGACCCTGATCTCCACGACCGTCGGCCAGCGCGTCATGCACGACCTGCGCACCGGTGTCTATGCCCAGCTGCAGCGCATGCCGCTGGCGTTCTTCACCCGGACCCGCACCGGCGAGGTCCAGTCGCGCATCGCCAACGACATCGGCGGCATGCAGGCGACCGTCACCTCCACCGCGACGTCCCTGGTCTCCAATCTCACGGCCGTCGTCGCCACGATCGCCGCGATGCTCGCGCTGGACTGGCGGCTCACCGTCGTCTCGCTGCTCCTGCTGCCGGTGTTCGTCTGGATAAGCCGCCTGGTGGGCAGTGAGCGCAAGAAGATCACGACACAGCGGCAGAAGCAGATGGCGGCCATGGCCGCCACGGTCACCGAATCGCTGTCGGTCAGCGGCATCCTGCTGGGCCGCACCATGGGCCGTGCCGACTCGCTCACGCGCTCGTTCGCCCACGAGTCGGAGCGGCTGGTCGACCTCGAGGTCCGCTCCAGCATGGCCGGGCGCTGGCGGATGTCCACGATCGGGATGGTCATGGCCGCCATGCCCGCGCTGCTGTACTGGGCGGCGGGACTCACTCTCCAGCGCGGCGGGCCGGCGATCTCCATCGGTACGCTCGTCGCCTTCGTCTCGCTCCAGCAGGGCCTCTTCCGCCCGGCCGTGAGCCTGCTCTCCACCGGAGTGCAGGTGCAGACCTCGCTCGCCCTGTTCCAGCGCATCTTCGAGTACCTCGACCTGCCGGTGGACATCACCGAGCCGGAGAAGCCGGTCCGGTTGGAGGTCGTCCACGGCGAAGTGCGCCTCGAGGACGTCCACTTCAGCTATGACGGGAAGGGCGGGCTGCCGACGCTCCACGGCATCGACCTCACCGTCCCGGCGGGCGGCAGCCTGGCCGTCGTCGGGCCCACCGGATCCGGCAAGTCCACGCTCAGCTACCTGGTGCCCCGGTTGTACGACGTGACGGGCGGCCGGGTCACGCTCGACGGCGTCGACGTGCGTGACCTGGACTTCGACAGCCTCTCCCGGGCCGTCGGCGTCGTCTCCCAGGAGACGTACCTCTTCCATGCGTCCGTCGCGGACAATCTGCGCTTCGCCAAGCCCGACGCCACCGACGAGGAGATCCAGGCCGCCGCCCGCGCCGCCCAGATCCACGACCACATCGCGTCGCTGCCCGAGGGCTACGACACCCTGGTCGGCGAGCGCGGCTACCGCTTCTCGGGCGGTGAGAAGCAGCGCCTGGCGATCGCGCGCACGATCCTGCGGGACCCGCCGGTGCTGATCCTGGACGAGGCGACCAGCGCCCTCGACACCCGTACGGAACATGCGGTGCAGCAGGCGATCGACGCCCTGTCGGCCGGCCGCACCACCATCACGATCGCCCACCGGCTCTCGACGGTGCGCGAGGCGGACGAGATCGTCGTGCTGGACGGAGGCCGTATCGCGGAGCGCGGCAGCCATGCGGAGCTCCTGGACCGCGACGGGCGGTACGCGGCGCTCGTGCGGCGCGACGCAGAACCGGCAGTGGTCACGGCGTGACCGCTGCCGGTTCCGCGCCCGCCCCTGTCCCGGTCCCACTCGGCCCCGGCGTGCCGCTCGGCCCCGGCCCCGTGGTGCCGCGCGGCCCGAGCTCCTCAGGCGGGCGTGCCCACGAGCGTGGGGTCCTGGCCCGCGGGGTCGTAGCCCAGGAGGCGCTGGATCTCCCGGACGGCGGCGCGGCCCGCGCGGTTGGCGCCGATCGTCGAGGCCGACGGGCCGTAGCCGACGAGGTGGATGCGTGGGTCCCGTACGGCCCGGGTGCCGTCCAGTGCGATGCCGCCGCCGGGCTCGCGGAGTCTGAGCGGCGCGAGATGGTCGATCGCCGCACGGAAGCCCGTGGCCCAGAGGATGACGTCCGCGTCGACCGTCCGGCCGTCGTCCCAGGCCACCCCGGTCGGCGTGATCCGGTCGAACATCGGCAGCCGGTCCAGGACGCCCTCGGCACGGGCACGCCGTATCGCGTCGTTCAGGGGCAGCCCCGTCACCGACACCACGCTGAGCGGAGGAAGCCCGCGCCGAACGCGCTCCTCGACCATGGCGACGGCCGCCCGGCCCTGATCCTCGCCGAAGGGGCCCTCCCGGAACACCGGCGGGCGCCGCGTGACCCACGTGGTCTCCGCCGCGACCTCGGCGATCTCCATCAGGTGCTGGGTCCCCGATGCTCCACCACCGACCACCACCACCCGCAGGCCGGCGAACGCCTCGGGCCCCGGGTACTGCGCCGTGTGCAGCTGGCGCCCGAGGAAGGTCTCCTGTCCCGGGTAGCGGGGCAGGAAGGGCCGGTCCCAGGTGCCGGTGGCGTTGATGAGGGCCCGCGTCGCGTACGTACCCTCCGACGCCTCCACCAGCAGTCGCCCGCCCTCGCCCTCGCGCACGGCGCGCACATCCACGGGCCGGTGCACCCGTAGATCGAAGGCGCGCTCGTAGCGCGTGAAGTAGTCGCCGATCACCTCGGACGACGGACGGCTGTCGTCGGCGCCCGTCAGCTCCATGCCGGGCAGCGCGTGCATGCCGTGGACCTTGCCGTATGTGAGCGACGGCCAGCGGAACTGCCAGGCGCCGCCCGGCAGTGGCGCATGGTCCAGGACCACGAAGTCCACGTCGGGGCGCAGCCCCGCGCGCCGCAGATGATAGGCGCCGGACAGGCCTGCCTGTCCGGCGCCGATGACGACCACGTCGACGTCCCGCGCCCCGAATTTGTTCACGCTTCCACCAACCGAGGAGGGGTCATGGATCTTCCCCGGTGCCTCGGCCGGTGCGTCAGAGGAAGTTCACCCCCTGCGCGAGTGGCAGGGCGGCGGAGTGGTTCACCGTGTTCGTCGCCCGGCGCATGTACGCGCGCCACGCGTCCGAGCCCGACTCACGGCCGCCGCCCGTCTCCTTCTCGCCGCCGAACGCGCCGCCGATCTCGGCGCCCGAGGTGCCGATGTTGACGTTCGCGATCCCGCAGTCGGAGCCGTCCGCGGCCAGGAACCGTTCGGCCTCGCGCTGGCTCTGCGTGAAGATCGACGAGGACAGCCCCTGCGGAACACCGTTGTGCAGCTGGATCGCCTCGTCCAGCGTGCGGTACGCGAGGACGTAGAGGATCGGCGCGAAGGTCTCCTCGCGGACGATCGCCGTCTGCCCGGGCATGCGGACCACCGCCGGGCGGACGTACGCGGCATCCGGAGCCTCGTCCCGCAGCCTCCGGTCGCCGCCCGTCAGCACCTTGCCGCCGTCGGCCTGCGCCGCTTCGAGGGCCTTGGTCATCGCGTCGTACGCCGCCGTCGAGATCAGCGGGCCGACCAGCGTGTCCGCCCGGAAGGGATCCCCGATCGGCAGCCGGCCGTACGCGTGAACGATTCTCCCCACCAGCTCGTCGGCGATGTCCTCGTGGACGATGAGCCGGCGCAGGGTGGTGCAGCGCTGTCCCGCCGTTCCCGCCGCCGAGAAGACGATGCCGCGCACCGACAGGTCGAGGTCGGCGGACGGGGTGACGACCGCCGCGTTGTTGCCGCCCAGTTCCAGCAGGCAGCGGCCGAAGCGGGCCGCCACGCGCGGCCCCACCTCCCGCCCCATCCGCACGGACCCGGTGGCGCTGACGAGCGCCACCCGCGGGTCGTCGACCAGTCGCTCGCCGCATTCCCGGCCACCGAGCAGCAGCCCGTGCACACCCGCGGGCGCGCCGCTGTCCGCCGCCGCGCGGCCGAGCAGCGCGTCGCAGGCCAGAGCGGTGAGCGGGGTCAGTTCGGACGGCTTCCACACCACCGGGTCGCCGCAGACGAGCGCGATCGCCGTGTTCCAGGACCAGACCGCGACCGGGAAGTTGAACGCGGAGATCACCCCGACCACGCCGAGCGGATGCCAGCTCTCGGAGAGCCGGTGGCCGGGCCGCTCGGACGCCATCGTGCGCCCGTACAGCTGCCGCGAGAGACCGACCGCGAACTCGCAGATGTCGATCATCTCCTGCACTTCGCCGAGCGCCTCGGAATGGATCTTCCCGGCCTCGATGGTGACCAGCTCGGCGAGATCCTCCTTGTGCGTGGTGAGCAGCTCACCGAGCCGTTTGACCAGGGCGCCCCGGCGTGGCGCCGGGACCGTGCGCCACTCCCGGAAGGCCGTGTCGGCCGCCGCGATCACCGCATCGGCGCCCTCCCGGGTGGTGGCGGGCAGGCTGAACAGTGTGCCGCCGGTCAGCGGCGTACGGGCGGTGACGCCCTGGCCACCGGTCGGCGGCTGGGCACCGCAGCGGCTCAGGGCTTCCTCGGCCCGCGCCCGCAGTGCGTCGGTGCCGGGCAGTGCGGTGGTGGTCATGCGTCGCTCTCCTCTGCTCCTGCTGCGATTGACCCTGCGATTCGTGCCGCGATCGGTGCCGCGAACCCGCTGCGGTTTCACGCTGCGGCCAGGGCCTGTCGGGCCCGGGACAGCGATTCGTCCTGCTGCGCGGCGTAGAGGTCGAACGGGTCGTGCACCGTGCGACCGATCGCCCCCGACATCCAGTGCCGGTCGTATTGGGCGCCCGCCTGGGCGGAGTCCCGGGCACCCGGATCGGTGAGGTTCGACTGGAAGATCCCGGCCGCCGAGCGCGGCAGGAAGTCCTCGTAGACGAGGGGACGGGCCGTCAGCCAGCCGCCGTCGAGCAGGCCGGCGAGATCGTCGGGCGCACGCCGCCCGTCGCGCGGACGGTCCGTGACCGCCTCGTACGTGAAGAACCCCAGCCCCTCCACGGCCAGTTGGCGCTCGGTGCGCGGGAAGTGCGCGGCCCACTCCTCGACCGGTCCGTCGACGAGCCGTTCGTACACGGCCCGGCCCTCGCGGCTGAGCGCGATGCCACGCGCCTCCACCTCACCGAAGCGCACCCGCAGCGAACCGGTGGTGACGCTGCCGTCGGCCTCCCGGAAGGTCCGCGGCTCGGCCAGTGCCCGGAACGACGTCTGGCGCAGCAGCACATCCGGGCCCGCCCAGCGCGGCGGCCCCTGGATCCGGTCGATCATCGTGATGCCCCGCTCCTCCATGCGCCGGTACAGCTCGTCGATGTCCAGCACACGGGGGGTGAGGTGGTTGATGTGGGTGCTGGTCACACCGCCGATGTCGGCGGCGACCGCGGAGACCTTCTCCAGCTCGGCGTACCAGGCGCGGTCCACGGGCTGCGGGGACAGCTCGAAGGCGCCGACCGCGAGCGTGAGGAACCGCTCGGCCCGCTTCTGGGGCAGGCCCGCCTCCCGCTCGGCCCGCGCCGCCAGATCCAGCAGCTCCGGCGGGAACAGTTCGCGGCGTTCCAGGAACGCCGCGAGCCGCTTCTCCAGGCCGGCGTCGAAGAATCGGCGGTCGGCAGGAGTCAGCATCGAGGTGAAGACGCGGAACGGATTGCGGTCCAGTTCTTCGGGCAGCACCGGCCGGAAGGCGGTGGAGACGACCGGTACGGCACTCGACGTCGCGTCCCTCAGATCGTAGAAACCGACGGGCTCCATGCCGAGCGCGGCGAAGATCTGCGCAGCCTGACGCAGTTCGCGTGGCGTGCCGACGCGGATCGCGCCGTGCCGCTCCGCCGTGACCCGCTCGATGCTGCCGAGCCGCTGGGCGCTCTCGCCGCCTGTCCGGAGCACGTCGTCGTTGACCTGTCCTGCCACCTCGACCAGAGTGGTGTACGCGGGTACCTCCTTGCCGTACATCGCGGCGAGCCGGCGGGCGAAGGCGGCGCGAAGCTGCCAGGTGGGGACCATGCGAACCTCCGTCAGATGATGTGGGCCTCGGGACGTACCGCGGCGGCGCCGTCGAAACGCGTCGCCGCCAGCGGGCCGACGTCGAGGAACGGCTCCCGCCCCAGCCACAGATCGCGCACGATCTCGCCGACCGCCGGTGCCTGGAGGAAGCCGTGCCCGGAGAAGCCGGTGGCGTACAGGAAACGGGAGACGTCCGCCGACTCCCCGATCAGCGCGTTGCGGTCGGGCGTCATCTCGTACAGCCCTGCCCAGCCGGTCATCGGCCGCAGCTCCGCGAGCGCGGGGGCGCTGCGTGCGGCGGCCGCCCGGAACGGCTCCAGCCACTCCTCGCTGAAGTCCCGTCCGAAGCCCGGTTCCTGGCGGGTGTCGGACAGGCCGAGGACGAGTCCGTCGGCCGTGTCGTTGTGGAAGTACAGCGTCGATGCGAAGTCGAGTGTGAAGGGTATGCGGGGCGGCTGAGGGACGATCGGGCCCGTGAGGGCGATCTGGCGGCGCAGCGGGATGACCGGGAGACATACGCCGGCCATCGCGCCGATCGCGGCCGACCAGGCACCGGCCGCGCAGACGACGGTGCGCGTGCGGACCGTGCCTGCCGTGGTGCGCACGGCCTGCAGTGTGCCGTCGACGGCGTCGATGCCGGTGACCGCGCACCGCGTGTGCACGGTCGCGCCCAGACGGCGCGCCGCCCGCAGATAGCCGAGGACGGCGGCCTTCGGCAGGGCGTACCCGTCGCCGGGGGAGTAGGCGGCGGCCACGATCGCGCGCGGATCGACGTACGGGCACAGCTGGTGCGCCTCGTGAGGGCCGATGACGCGGCTCTCCACGCCCAGCTCCCGCTGTGCGGCCGCGGCCTCGCGGAACGCGTCGGCGTCCTCGTCGCTGTCGAGGAGGAAGAGATAGCCGACGGTCTCCAGCCCCACGTCCGCGCCGGGCCGCGCGGCGAAGTCCCGCCAGGCGGCCAGGCTGCGCTGCCCCAGACGGATGTTGAGCGGATCGGAGAACTGCGCGCGCACACCGCCGATCGGCTTGCCCGACGACCCGGACGCGGGTGTGTCCCGCTCCAGGACGAGTATGTCGCGGACCCCGGCCTCGGCGAGGTGGAAGGCGATGCTCGCGCCGATGACGCCGGCGCCGATGACGACGATGTCGGCGGAGGGGGGTAGGGGCGGTGACGGGGGCGTACGAGCAGTGTCGTGAGCCATGAGGCCATGGTGGCTGCCGTCGCCCCCCGCGTCCACGGACGGTACCGGTCACATACCGAGCCGGTCCGGCGTCGGAGGTCGGGCACTCCGGCGCTCCGCCCGGTGCGGATCACCGCGGGGCCCGAGGGCCTGCCCCCACGTTCCCGGCCCACGCCGCCGCCCCCCCCGCGTCCATGGACGGTACCGGTCACATACCGAGCCGGTCCGGCGTCGGAGGTCGGGCACTCCGGCGCTCCGCCCGGTGCGGATCACCCCGGGGCCCGAGGGCCTGCCCCCACGTTCCCGGCCCACGCCCCTGGCCCATACACGCGCCCCGCCTTCGCCTTCACGCCACCGCCGAAGCCCGACAGCCCCCGCCCCGCCCCGACCGCACCGCGTCGGTGGGGCCCGGGCGGGCCCGTGTGTCTACCGGCCGCCCGCCACCAGCAGCGGCGCGCCGCCCGGCGCCGAGGCCGGGCGTCCGTTCGCCTCCGGAACGCCCGGCAGCGGGGACACCGGGACCTTCGGGAGCGGCCCGCGCGCCCCCAGCTCGGGCGTGACGCCCTCCCCGAACCAGTACGCCTCCTCCAAGTGCGGGTACCCGGACAGTACGAAGTGCTCGATGCCCAGCTCGTGGTACTCCTCGATACGGTCCGCGACATCCGCGTGGCTGCCGACCAGCGCCGTACCCGCACCACCCCGGACCAGACCGACCCCGCCCACAGATTCGGGGAGATCTCCAGCTTGTCCCGCTCGACGGACCCCGCGCCAGCGCGAGCATGCGTGCTGGTGAGGGGATTCAGGCGGCGGAGGTCGCGCCCACGGGGGCGGCCTGCGGAGCGGGCTCGTCCACGCCGAGTTCGGTGAGCAGCCGGGAGCGGAGCACGGCGAACCCCGGATCTCCGACGGTGCGCGGACGGTCCAGGGCGACCGGGGTCTCGTACGCGATGACGCCGTCCCGCATCACCAGCGCCCGGTCCGCGAGCAGCAGCGCCTCGTCCACGTCGTGCGTGACCAGCAGCAAGGCGCAACCGCGTCGCTGCCACAGCCCGGCGACCAGTCGCTGGGCCTTGAGCCGCGTCAGCGCGTCCAGCGCGCCGAACGGCTCGTCGAGCAGCAGCAGATCGGGTTCGCGTACGAGCGCCCGGGCCGGCGAGGCCCGCTGTGCCTCGCCGCCGGAGAGCGTCTTCGGCCAGGCGCCGGAGCGTTGACCGAGACCGACCTCTTCCAACGCCCGCCCGGCGACGGCACGCTCGGGCTTGCCCGGCAGGCCGAGCAGCACATTGCGCCACACCCGCTTCCACGGCATCAGCCGCGGTGCCTGGAAGGCGACGGCCCGCCGTTTGGGGACGAGGACCGTGCCCTCGATGTCGCGGTCGAGCCCGGCGAGCACGCGCAGCAGCGTCGACTTGCCGCAGCCGCTGCGCCCGAGCAGTGCGGTGAACTCGCCCGCACGCAGGGTCAGATCCAGACGGTCGATGACCGCACGGCCGTCGAAGGAACGGGTCAGCCCCCCGACGCGTACCGCCGTCGTCGCCTGAGGAGCGGTGCTCACTGTCCCTTGAACGTCGGTCGCCATTGCAGCAGGAGCCTTTCGAGAGTGCGGACGACGAGCAGCAGCAGGGGGCCGACGGTGCGGCGCAGCCGGCGGGGTACGCGGCGGCGTGCGCGACCTCCGCGGCCGTCGTCGGGCGGGGTGACGGCTACGAGCGCGAATTCGGTGTCGGGGGCGGCGGGGTCGCGACAGTGGGCGGGAGCTCGACGGGCGACATCGTGGATGGGGATATCGCAGGAATATCCGGCGGGGCGTGCCCGACGGTCACGGAGGCTCCTGGGCAGGGGAGATGCGCCTCAGCGCCCCTGCGGCAGCACGGTGAAGCCGTGACCACGGGGCGGGCGAGGCAGAAGAGAGGAGAGGGGCGAGCGGGAAAGAAGGGAGGGCGGTGCGAGCGCTACGGCCTACGCGCACGCTCGGCGCGCCGATCCCGTTCCCTGTGCTGAGAAGGCGTCAGCAGCCGCGGGGACCCGCGGCGGAGGCCACCCGCAGCAGGTCGATGTGACCGCGCGTGGTGAGCAAGGCTGTACGCAACATGGCGCAGAACGTAGCGACCGGGTCGGCGACCGGTCAATGGTGTCTCGCCACGCGGACGCGCGATCCTGCAGGATGGGCGAGAGGATGGACCTATGCCCGAAGCCTTCACGACCAGAGTTCTGAGCGTGGTCACCGGTACGGCCGAGGCCGTGACCGACCTGACCCGCGAGTGCGAGAAGTTCCTGGAGGAGACCGCGGGGGGCCGGGACGGTCTCCTCCATGTCTTCGTGCCGCACGCCACCGCCGGGATCGCGCTCATCGAGACCGGTGCCGGCAGCGACCACGATCTGCTGGCCGCGCTGCACGTCCTGCTCCCCGCCGACGACCGCTACCAGCACCGCCACGGCAGCCCCGGCCACGGCCGCGACCACGTCCTGCCCGCGCTGGTGCCGCCGCACGCGACCCTGCCCGTCATCCGAGGGCGGCTGGAGCTGGGCACCTGGCAGTCGGTCTGTCTGGTCGACACGAATAGGGACAATCCCAACCGTCAGGTTCGCTTGTCGTTTCTCGGGTAACCCTGGTGGGGCCACGACTGCAGGGCCGATTTCCGGCCGCACCAAGTGTGAGGGTGCGGAGCCGACGACGTCGTGGGGCAGGGGCAGTTCCAGCTTCGTGACGGTCATGTGGCGACGGTCTGTGAGGGAGGGTTCGCCCGGGCGGCGGCGCTCCAGCGGGCGCATTCCTCCTGGTGGGAGCCGGTATTCGTCGCATTGGCGACGGCGACTGCCGCTTCTGTGGTCGTCGCGTTGACGCGGGGGTGGCGGGTGAGGAGGGTGAGCGGCCAGGCAGGCTCGTGGGGCTCGGCGCCGTCGAGGGGTTGCCAGTTCCACGGGCCGTCGAAGCGCCGGGCGCGGCCAGTGCTGTCGGCGACCTCGTCGCCGGGCTCCAGGAAGGCGTTCGGAAGACCAGGTCGAAGGCGAGCGGAATGTCGTCGTCGGGGTCGAAGCTCTCGCTTTGCGTCTCCAGACGGGAGTCGAACGAGCGGCCTGCGGGCAGGACGACCACCAGCCGACTGGGGCGCGGCAGCCAACCGGTCTCCTGGGACGGGGTGTAGTGGGCGACGTCGATTACGTGTACGAGGGTCGGCGGGATGCCGACGCGGCACATGTCGCCGGTGCTGAGCCGGTGGGGCGCCGGATCGGTGCGGAACAACCCGCGGCGACACTTGTCCTGCCCTGCATCGCCGTCGACGACCACCTCACCGTTCCAGTGGATCCATTCGCAGTCCGGGTCGACCGACCGCCACGGCCACTCGAGAACGACTTCCCCGCCTGACTGCTGCTTGCCTGTGACCAGGGCCTCGGTGAACGGACGGGAGATCCTGACGACGTCGCCCACCCGCAGATCCATCACACGCCCTCTGCCCCTGCACCTGATGTCACGGGAGGTGACCGTACCCCCTGGTCCGACCGCCGCCGCGCCGGGAGGCGCCGCGTCAGGCCGGCTTGCGCCACACGGAGATGTGCTTCGTGGAGTCCTGGGTGAACGGCGCTCCGTCCCAGTCCGCGACGCGCCGTTCCAGTTCGAGCCCTGCGATCCGTGCCATCAGGTCGAGCTCCGCCGGCCACGCGTACCGATGCCGGGAGCTGCCGCGACGGTAGCGGCCGACGTCGCCGTCGCGGGTGAGGTGGTGCGAGACGAGAATCTGCTCGACCAGGTCGAAGGTGTCGAAGCCGAGATGTCGCTCGGAGACGTCGAACGACCATATGTTCGACAGGTGAGAGAACGTCGTGCCAGCTCCGGAGGCCGGGTGCCCCGATGCGGAGTCGCTGAGAAGGTGATAAAGAGACGAGTTCTCCTTATGTTGCGCCTTATTTAAGCTGAAAATTAACCTTTCACGTGTATTCGAGTTCGCACAGGCTTGCGTGGCTGATTGGGCGCTCCCGCAAGGGTGGGGTGTGGTGTGGCGGGTGAAGGGTGGTGCGAAATGCGTGTTCCGTGCTAAACTTAACGGTAGTTGCAGTTGTGGTTCCCGAAACTTCAAGTGCCTTGGCGGCTGCATGTCGTCGGGCATTTTCGTAAATCCGGTGCTTATCCGGACGGGGTTCATTGTGGCAACGCATGGGTTCACACGGTGTGGGCCTCTGGGCACTGCCCCGAAGGAGATCTGACATGGCTACTGGCACCGTCAAGTGGTTCAACGCGGAAAAGGGCTTCGGCTTCATCGAGCAGGACGGTGGCGGCCCCGACGTCTTCGCCCACTACTCGAACATCGCCACCCAGGGCTTCCGTGAGCTTCAGGAAGGCCAGAAGGTGAACTTCGACGTCACGCAGGGACAAAAGGGTCCGCAGGCGGAGAACATCACTCCCGCCTGACGCCGAAGCGTATGAGGTAGCTGGGGCCCCACCTTCAGGGTGGGGCCCCAGCTTGCTGATTTTTATATTCCGGTGGACTTATTTTAGTCTCCAATTCCGGCTCGTTCTTGCAATTCATCCGGCTCATTTCTGTCGGGAATTCCTCGATGCGTGCCCCGTCGAGGAAGGTTCTCCCATGAGCCGTTCAGCTCACACGAATGACCGTTTCCGGCCACAGGGCCAGGGTCGCCCCGGCGTCAGTTCGGACGGCAGCGGGCGCCGCCCCTCCACGCCGCAGGGGGAGTTCGCGCTGCCGGTCACCGTCACCCCTGCCCTCCCCGCGGCTGCGACCTTCGGCGAGCTGGACATGCCCGCCGAGTTGCTGAAGATGCTCACCAGTCTCGGCCTGAACGAGCCGTTCCCGATCCAGGCCGCCACGTTGCCGAACTCCCTCGCAGGGCGCGACGTCCTGGGCCGCGCGCGCACCGGATCGGGCAAGACGCTCGCCTTCGGCCTGGCGCTCCTCGTGCGCACGGCCGGGCAGCGTGCCGAGTCGCGGAAGCCGCTGGCCCTGATCCTCGTCCCGACGCGCGAGCTGGCCCAGCAGGTCACCGATGCGCTCGCCCCGTACGCCCGGTTGCTGAAGCTGCGGCTGGCCACTGTGGTCGGTGGCATGTCGATCGGCAGGCAGGCTGGCGCACTGCGTGCCGGGGCCGAGGTGGTCGTCGCGACCCCTGGCCGCCTCGCGGATCTCATCGAGCGCAAGGACTGCCGCCTGGACCGGGTGAACATCACCGTCCTGGACGAGGCCGACCAGATGGCCGACATGGGCTTCATGCCCCAGGTCACCGAACTGCTGGACCAGGTACGCCCCGACGGCCAACGCATGCTGTTCTCGGCCACGCTGGACCGCAACATCGACCTCCTGGTCCGTCGTTACCTCCATGACCCGGTGGTCCACTCGGTCGACCTGTCGGCGGGCGTGGTCACCACCATGGAGCATCACGTGCTGCAGGTGCACGGCGCCGACAAGTACGCCACCGCCACCGAGATCGCCGCCCGCGACGGGCGCGTGATCATGTTCCTGGACACCAAGCACGCTGTCGACCAGTTCACCAAGCACCTGCTGAGCAGCGGCGTGAAGGCAGCGGCGCTCCACGGCGGCAAGTCGCAGCCCCAGCGCACCCGGATCCTGACCCAGTTCAAGGAGGGCGACGTCACGGTCCTGGTGGCCACCAACGTCGCGGCCCGCGGCATCCACGTCGAGCATCTCGACCTGGTAGTCAACGTCGACCCGCCCGGCGACCACAAGGACTACCTGCACCGCGGCGGCCGTACCGCCCGCGCCGGCGAGTCCGGCACCGTCGTCACCATGGTCCTGCCCAACCAGCGCCGGGACATGGCCCGTCTCATGTCCGACGCGGGCATCAGGCCGCAGATCACGCAGGTCCGCTCCGGCGAGGCCGAGCTGAGCCGCATCACCGGCGCCCAGGCTCCCTCCGGTGTCCCCGTCAGCGGCAGGGGGCCGGTCGCGGAGCGCCCGAAGCGCGACGGTGCCCCCTTCCGCGGACTGGGCACCCGTCCGGGGCGGGCTGGTCGCGGCGGTGGCGAGTCTCGCCGGTCTGCTGAGGCCCGTCAGATTGCCGAGGCCCGCAAGGCCGCCAGGGTCCGTCGTGGTGCATAGGCCGCTTCAGGCTGACACCCCCCTTGCGGGCACTGCGGGGCTGCCGGACCGGCGGTTCCGTCCACCCTCGTAGGTGCCGTACTGCCCGCTCGGGCGACGGCAGGTTCCCCCTGTCCGAGGACATCCTGCGAGCCGTGCGGGACGCGATGTCGCGACCGGCCGACTGAACGGCCCGGCGAACGACGCGCGCACGCTCCGCAGCCGCGTCGGACGGGAGCTCCGGCGGGGGCGCGGCCGGTGCCCGCCGCACACCGCCCCGGACGTGCTGCCGACCGGGGCGGTGTGCCGAACAGCCGGCTGGCTGCCTGCTGTCCCGCCCCTCGACCCGGCAGATTCTTCGGCTCACTGCTCCTCGACGACCTCGCTGCGGTCACTCGCCTGCGACGTGCCGTCGCCGGAAGCGACAAGGCTCCCCAGGAGGCGCCGGAGTTCCGCGCTTCGGCAGCCGGGCTCGGCGTGGAGGACCACCAGGATGAGGCCTTCTGCGCCGGCGACGGCGAGCTTGTTCGAATGGAGATCGAGTTCTCTCCTGCGCATGGGGCAGTTCGCCCGACGGGCACGTCAAGACCGTCTGGATCGGCGTCCCGAAGTGAGAGGGACCCGTCGCGCGGCGCAGCCGCGCCGCAGCCGGGTCGGGCACGGCGTTCGGCGTTCGGCAGGATCAATCCGGATGCGGCGGCGGATCGCACTCGGGCACACTGCGCCGATGAGCGTTGACCCCTCCCGGCCCTCGCAGGAACGAGCCGTTCGCCATGTCGAGGCCCTGTCGTCGGGGAATCCGCTCGGCTCCGCGCTGCGAGTGACGCTGAACTTCCATCCGGACCGCGAGGTCGGCGACCGCGGGATCCTGGCCGAGCTGGCGGACGGCGGCGTCTACCGCTCGCAGTTCGTCACCGGAACGAGCAACGGGGGACTGACGGCTCACCTCGGTGGGGACCGTTGGCACTGGGAGAGCAGGATCTTCGGCGGCGCGTACGACGACGCACCCGCCGACGAGCGTCCTGTCTACGGTGCGCTGAACTTCCGGCGCAAGACCTTCGGCGCGGCGCCGCGATTCGGATCAGCCCACGTCAGGCTGGCCGCCGGGACGCTTCGACGCACCACGTTCTGCTATCCGGACAGTTTTCTCGAGCCGTCGGCATTCGGTGTCGCCTCCCGCATGGCGCTCATCGAGCTCGCCGAGGCCGACGGACAGGACGCTCTCGACGACTACGTCGAGGCGCAGGTGCACGGGCCGGTGAGGCTCGACCGTGACGTGGAGGCACTGGTCCTGGATCCGAGCCACCGCGGCACGGCCGTGGAGGCGGCCGCCCGCCTGCTTCCGTGCCCCGTCGAATGGCACTCCGGATTCCGGCTCACCGTCGAGGACCTGCAACGCCACCCCGACTACCGCGGACAGGAATACGTGGAGCTCGGCACCGAGATCGCGGTCGATGGCCTGCTCGATCCCCGGATCATCGGAAACGCAGCCAGAACCGGCCGCCACGACCCGCAGGCGCTCAAGAAGGTCTGGCACTGCCTGGCGCGTTTCGGCACGCCACTGCACGCGGCTGACGAAGCGCCGCGCCCCGACCTGTGACGGATGCGGGGCGAGCCGGCCGCCGCCGCTCCCGCAGGCTCCGCGGCCGCGCGTTCAGACGGACGGAGCCGACCGGGCGAGCCAGTCGTACGCCGCCTGGGCAGTGAACTCCGGCTGGCCGCCGGGGAAGAGCAGCCCCGCCGTGCGGAAGGCCTCGTCGTCGGCCGTCTCGGGCACGTACGGGACGGCGATGCAGCGCATTCCGGCGGCGTGTGCCGCGGCCGCGCCGGGCGGGGCGTCCTCCACGACGACGCAGTCGGCGGGCTCCGCGCCCAGCCGGTGCGCCGCCTCCAGGAAGACGTCCGGCCGGGGCTTGCCGTGCGCGACCTCCTCGGCGGAGACCAGGGTGGTGAGGTACGCACCGAGGCCGGTGCCCTCCAGGACCGTCTCGATCGCCGCGCGGGAGGAGCCGGAGGCCACGGCCATCGACACGCCTGCCGCGTCCAGCCGCTCGACGAACTTCCGCATCTCCGGGTACACCTCGGTCTTCGCCCGCGCCAGCGCCAGGTAGTGCCGGTTCTTGCTTGCCAGCAGGTCCTCGACCGGGGCGTCGATCCCGTACTCCTCGCGCAGGCTCTCCAGCGTCTCGCGGGTGCCGATGCCGATGAAGCGGGTGTGGTGCTCCCAGCTGAAATCGGTGATGCCGTAGCCGGCGAGGACCCGGCGGCCCGCCTCGTAGTAGTTCGGCTCGCTGTCGACGAGCGTCCCGTCGAGATCGAAAATGACCGACGTCCTTCGCGCAGTGCTCATGGACTCCAGGATGCCAACCTGCCCGGCGAAGGCGTCAGCGTGCCCCGCCGGCGGTGCGTCCCACCGATTCCACGAGCGGCAGCAGCCGGTGCGGCACGCGCTCCCGAAGCGCCATCTCCGTGCGCGTACGGACCACGCCCGGCAGGTTGATCAGCCGCTGGATGACATCCTCGAGGTGACCGTTGTCACGGGCCACCACCCGCGTGAGCAGATCCCCGCTGCCGGTGATCGAGAAGGCCTCGACGATCTCCGGTACGTAGGCGAGCGCATCACCCACCTCGTCCAGATGCCCCTGAGTGACCTCGATGTGGACGAAGGCCAGCACCGGATGGCCCAGCGCGGCGGGGGACAGGAACGGCCCGCTGCCGGTGATCACCCCGTCGCGTTCGAGCCGGTCGATCCGCGCCTGGAGCGTGCCGCGCGCGATGCCCAGGATGCGCGCGTACTCACGCACGCTGGTGCGCGGCTGCTCGATCATCAGCCGCAGGATACGGGTGTCGAGTTCGTCGACCGCCATGGTCCGTTGGCCTCCTCCGGCCGCTCGGAAGCGACTCCGCACTGTACCAATGGCTCATGGCCGCCTTGACGAGCCGAGCCACTGCCTGTTGATGCGCGAGGTGATTTCGTTCTTCGATCGGAATGGCTCAACTCCGACGTCAGTCCCGCTTCAGCCGCAGCGTCACCAGTTCGAACGGACGCAACGTCAGGAACACCGTGTTCCCCGCCCGCTGCGGCTCCTCCGCCTCCGCGAGCGGACGCTCCAGCAGGTCCGTCGGCGTGGCGTCCGACATCTGGAAGCCCGCCGTCAGAGCCGCCCGGGCCCGGCCGCCCCGCGACTCGTGGAAGCGGACCACGACGTCGCCGCTGCCGTCGTCCGCGAGCTTGACGGCGGTCACCACGACCGCGTCGTTGTCCACCGTGACCAGCGGCGTCACCTCGTCCCCTGCGCCGGTGACCCGGCGCTCCGGCAGATTGACGCGGTAGCCCTCGCGGACCGCGTCGCCGATCGTCGCCCCCGGCACCAGCGCATGGCGGAAGCGGTGCAGGCCCTGGTCGGTCTCGGGGTCGGGGAAGCGCGGGGCGCGCAGCAGGGACACCCGCACCGTGGTCGTCGTACCGGAGTCGGAGGTGCGGACGGTGCGGGTCACGTCATGGCCGTACGTGGAGTCGTTGACCAGTGCGACGCCCCACCCCGGCTCCTCCATGTGCACGAAGCGGTGGTTGCAGGCCTCGAACTTGGCGGCCTCCCAGCTCGTGTTGGTGTGGGTGGCCCGGTGGAAGTGGCCGAACTGGGTCTCGGACGCGTACCGCTCGGCGTGCACATCCAGCGGGAACGCCAGCTTCAGGAACTTCTCGGTCTCGTGCCAGTCGACCTCGGTGGCGATGTCGAGCCGCTTGGCCCCGGGCTCGAGCGACAGCACCTGGGTGACCTTCGAGGCCCCGAAGGTGCGCACGACCCGCACCGCCGCGGCCCCTGAGCCCTGCGCCGCCCCGACCTCGTCCGCGTCCACCAGGTCGGTCACCGTGTTGCGGTAGAACTCGTCCACGTCCCATGCGTCCCACATGTTCGGGAAGTCGGGATGGATCTGCAGCAGGTTCGCCGCACTGCCCGGTGCGACCGTCTCGCGCTCCGCGCCGATGTCGTACGCGGAGACGACCAGACCACGCCCGTCGATCTCCACCCGGAGCAGACCGTTGTCCAGGATGTGACCGCCGCCCTCACGCGGGTGCACATACGAGGCACCGGCGGAGGCCGTCCGGGCGGCGCCACCGGCCGCGATCCCGTGCCGGGCGTGCGGCGCCGCGTTGAAGACCAGCTCGGCCGTGCCGTCACCGGCGAGGGCGCGCTGAGCCGCGCCGATGACGCCGTTCAGCTCCTCGGCCACGGCCGCGTACGTCCTCTCGGCCTCGCGGTGCACCCAGGCGATGGACGAGCCGGGAAGGATGTCGTGGAACTGGTGCAGGAGCACCGTCTTCCAGACCCGGTCCAACTGCTCGTACGGGTACGGGAATCCCGTCCGCACCGCGGCCGTCGCCGCCCACAGCTCGGCCTCGCGCAGCAGGTGCTCCGAGCGCCGGTTGCCCTGCTTGGTCCTCGCCTGGCTGGTGAGCGTGGCGCGGTGCAGCTCCAGGTAGAGCTCGCCGACCCACACCGGCGGATTCGGGTACTCGGCCTCGGCCTTGGTGAAGAACTCCGCCGGGGTCTCCCGGACGACGGTCGCCGATCCCTCCAGGTCCCGCATCCGGGCGGCCTTGGCGACCATCTCGCGCGTCGTGCCGCCGCCTCCGTCGCCCCAGCCGGTGGGCGCGAGCGAGTGCCGGGCGACGACCGGTCGGCGACCGCGGTCGCGGGGGCGCGCCAGCCGCTCGCGCCGTCCGGCTGGGACGGGTCGAGCGACTGGCCCGTCCAGAACCGGTCGTCGGCGGCGTGGAACTGGCCCGGGGTGCGGTCGGCCGGCAGGTGGTTGCGGGTCCATTCCGGCCGGTAGAAGCCGTACGACACGATGTGGTCCCGGTCCCGGGGGATGAACGCGTCCCAGTCGACCGCCTTGTTCCAGCCGCTCGCCTCGACGTCGACGCCCGCCCACAGCTCGTAGCGGCTGCGGTCGAGCTGATCGGCGAGTGTCCCGGATGAGGCGAGCCTGGCCGCGGTCCAGCGGAAGTCGACGAACATGGAGTCGGCGGCCCGGAAGAAGGCCCTGTTCTGGTCGTTGAGCGCGCCCTCCCAGCTCACCGAGGCGTTCACGGTCATCGCGTCGTACCACGTGACGCGCTGGCCCTTGGCCGCCCCGAGCGCCTTGAGCTCGGTGAGGAAGCCGAGCATGCTCTCGGCGAGCGCGGCGTCCCCGCCGCCGGTCTCGGCGTTGACGAACCAGCCGTCGAAGCCGTACGCCTCCGCCACCGCGACGAGCCGGGCGGCGAGGGGGTGGTGCCCGGCGGAGTCCTTCTGCACCAGGTCGCGGGTCCACTGCAGTTGTCCGCCGTACGCCACGGGCGGCAGGAACACATTGCCCAGGACGGGCACGCCGTGCCGGTGGGCCGCGTCCACGATCGGGGCGTTCGGCGCGAGGATCAGGCCCTCGCCCGACGAGCCGCCCCAGAAGACCAGCTCGTCGACGTAGGCCCAGTCCGTGAGGGCGTAGTAGTCGGCCGTGGCCGCGCCCTGCGAGGGGTTGCCCGCCGTGGGGCCGAAGGAGACCAACCACCGCGCGGCGCCCGCCCGAGCAGGCCGGCGCGCGCGGTGGTGAGGCCGGTGGCGCAGCGTTCCGCGTGCGGTGGTGAGGCCGGTGGCGCAGCGTTCCGCGTGCGGTGGTGAGGCCGGTGGCGCAGGCTTCCGCGTGCGGTGGTGAGGCCGGTGGCGCTGGCTTGCGCGTGCGGTGGTGAGGCCGGTGGCGCAGCGTTCCGCGTGCGGTGGTGAGGCCGGTGGCGCAGGCTTGCGTGAGCGTCAGCCGCCGGCGTACTCGTCGTGGCGGCGCCACCGGAAGCCGGTCTCGTTGCGACCGAGTGGCGCGCGGTCGAGCCGCTGGTACATGCCCCAGAGGACGTCCAGCCCCCGCTCGTACGCCGAGTAGGTGTGGTGGACGACGCCCGCCTCGAGCGCGAACGCGCTCACGCCGGGCCCTTCCCGGCGGTACGTCGCCCAGTCCGTTCCCACGCTCGACGCCATCTCGGCCCACGCGTTGCCACTCCGCATCGGACAGTTCATGGCGGCGTGTCACCACCCGGTGATCCACAACTCGAGATCACTTTGACGACACGACCTGGCGCGTCAGTCCTCCTGGCGCAGAAGGAGAAGTCTCTGGCCGCGCTTGTCGCCCTGCCAGATCTCCGCTGCACCCCGGTCCATCGCCCGTCGGGTTGGGCGGCAGACCGGGGTGCAGTCCTGCCCGGTGTCACCGGGTCGTGGAGCCGGCCGCCGATCAGGTCAGTCGGCGGAGTCCGCCGAGCCGCCCGAGTCGGCCGAGCCGCCCGAGTCGGCCGAGCCGCCGTCGCTGGGGGCGGGTGCGGCCGGGGAGTCGGCCGAGTCCGCGGTGGGCTGCCGCTGTTGGGTCGGCTTGGCCGGTGCGTTCGGGGAGTCTGCCGAGTCGGCGCTCCTGGGCTTGGGTTGGGCAGGCGAGTCTGCCGAGTCGGCAGTCGGCTTGGGCTTCGCGGGCTTGGGCGCCGGGGACGGGGAGTCCGCGGAGTCGAACGGTGACGAACTCGGGCTGTCGGCCGAGTTGGCCGAGTCGTCCGCCTTGCCGTCGTCCGATCCCGTGCCCACGCTGATGGGCTTGACTTTGTCCTTTACGTCGATGTCGTCGCCGGCGGCCGCGACGCCCCCCAGGCCCGCGAGGACGGCGGTCGCGCCGGCTCCGGCAACGGCGATGCGCCATGGTCGGGTGATGCGCATGAGGTGTTCCTCCTTCGGTTGGTTCCGTTCTCCACTCTCGACGTCGGCGATGAGGTGGTCCTGTGCCGTCCGTGAGAGAGCCCTCATGGCACGGCGGCCAGGGTGTCCGCGCTGCGCAGCCAGCGGGTCGCGAGGTCCAGACGGGCGCCGGTGGCGGCGGGCCAGCCGGGCTCCTGCACCCGGTGCGGGCCGGTGGCCAGGGACAGCACCACGGCCGCCGTCCGCCGGCGCAGCTCCGCGGGGTCGACGAGTCGCTCGAACGCCGCCAGATAGGCGGCGCCCAGCCCGTTGACAGCGTCGGCGCGTGCCGGGGCGAGCTGGGCCAGGACCGACAGATGCCCCAGCAAGCAGGCCAGGTCGTCGACGCGTTCGCCGGGGCCGGCGGTGTCCACGTCCAGCAGCCCGCAGATGCGGCCGCCGACCACCAGGAGCTGCTGTTCGTAGAGGTCACCGTGCACCGCGGTGACCGGTCCGGGCTCGGAGCCCGCCGCGAGCTCCGCGCCCAGCTCGGTGGCCCGGCCGGCCAGCGGTGGCAGCGCGCCCGCGAGCACAGCCGCGTAGTGCGGTGCCTTGGCCGGCCACGACTGCCGGGCATCGGGGAGCTGCGCCAACTCGGGTGGGAGCCGGTCGAGCAGCGAGACGATCGCCTGCGCGGACGGCGGCGGGCCGCTGCCGTGCTGCAGCGCCCGGCGCAATGTCTCACCAGGCAGGGCCTGTAGTACGAGCAGACCTTCGTCCGTATAGCCGAGGCTGGGCGGGGAGGGGACGCCCACCTCGGTGAGCAGGCGGTGACGCCGATGCAGGGCCTCGACCCGGCTGGGGCGGACGACTTTCAGGAACAGCCGGCCTTTGGCGCCCCCGACCTCGATGACGGCGCGGCGGCCCGGCCGGTAGGCATGTACCCGCACCGTGATCGGGCCGCTGCCGAGCCCGAAGTCGGACAGCAGCCGGGCGAGTGCGGCCCGGTCGTACGCCCCGGGCAGTGCCGGAAGGCGGGGGTCGTACGGGAAGCGCCATACCGCCACCTTGGCGACGCCGTTGTCGAGTACCAGCGCCCCGGACGGAAGGCGGCGGCCGGTGCGGGCCCCCAGCCACTCCTCGCCGGCCGTCCCGTCGCGATGGCGGACCTGCACCCGGTAACCGGCCGTGCTGGCGCGGCCTGGCTGGTGGTCCACCTGATCGGCGCGCCAGGACAGCAGGTGCGCGCCGGTCGGTTCCAGGGCGGCTGCGAGCATGTCGCCGGCATCCGGTCCGGTCAGCAGGTGCAGGTCGCCGTCGGGGTCGGGCACGAACTCGTCGGCGTCAGAGGCGGATTCGTCGGTGTCACGCACGGACTCGTCGGCATCAGGCGCAGTATGGAGAGACGTCATGCTCCCGAGCCTGCGCGGCGTCGGTGAGCAGGCGGTGTGGCCTCGATGAGAGTGTTCTCAGGCGAGCGGCTCCGCGCCGTCGATCGCCGACGAGCGAGCATCAACGCGCCCGCCCTCAGTCGCCGGCGAGGCGGTAACCCATGCCGCGGACCGTGTCGATGAGGTCCGCGCCCAGTTTGCGCCGGAGATAGCCGATGTAGACGTCGACGACGTTGGAGCCGGGATCGTGGGCCAGGCCCCAGACCCGGTCCAGCAGCTGCTCGCGGGAGAGAACCTGTCCGCGGTGCCGGATCAGCGTTTCGGCCAGCAGGAATTCGCGGGCGGTGAGCTCGACCTCCCGGCCGGCCACCGTGGCGGTGCGGCGTACCAGGTCCAGCCGGACGGAACCGGCCTCCAGGGAGGTGGGGGTATCGTTGCCGCGGTCGCGCAGCCGGGCGCGCACCCGGGCCAGGAGCTCGTCGAAGCTGAATGGTTTGGTCATGTAGTCGTCGGCGCCCAGATCCAGGCCGGTGATCCGGTCAGGGACGCCGTCCCGGGCGGTCAGCACAATGACCGGGAGGCGCTCGCCGCGGGTGCGCAACTGCGCCAGCGCGGCCAGGCCGTCCTGGCCGGGCAGGCCGAGATCCAGGATCAGGATGTCGAAGTCGTCGCCGCGGGCCCGGGCGGCGACCTCGACGCCGTTCGTGACCACGGTCGTCACATACCCGGCGGCGCGCAGCCCTTTCGCCAGGAACGAGGCGATACGCGGCTCGTCCTCGGCGACGAGGACCCGGTTCACGGCGCCTCCTCCGGCTCGGCGGACAGGACCAGGGTGAAGCAGGATCCGGCACCCGGGACACTGTCCACCGTAACGGTGCCACGGTGTGCCTCGGCGATGGCGACGACGATGGCGAGCCCCAGGCCCGCGCCCTCGGCCCGGGCCCGGCCGGCCTCGGCCCGGGCGAACCGGTCGAAGATGCGCTCCCGGTCCTCCGGCTCGATGCCCACGCCGGTGTCCTCGACGGCGAGCAGCACCCGCTCGCCCTCGGCCCGGGCGGACAGTTCTATCCGGTCGCCGGACGATGTGAACTGCACCGCGTTCTGAGCCAGTTGCATCAGCGCCTGGGTCAACCGCTGCCGGTCGGCCAGAATCGCGGCCCGGTCCACGACGCCGAGGCACCAGTCCCGGTCGCCCAGCGCGACCGCCTTGACGTACACCTCGTGCATCACCTCGGCCGCGTCGATGAGGGCGGGGTGCAGGAAGTCGGGCTGCTCGGCCTTGGCGAGCATCAGCAGGTCGTCGACCATGCGGTTCATCCGGTCCAGCTCGTCGGTGACCAGCGCGATGGTCTCGGCCCGCTCGGCCGGGTCGTCTCCCATCAGCTCCAGATGTCCGCGCACGATGGTGATCGGGGTACGCAGTTCGTGCCCGGCGTCGGAGACGAACGCCCGCTGGGCGGCGAACGCCCGTTGCAGCCGGCCGACCATCGCGTTGAACGTACGGCCCAGGTCGGCGACCTCGTCCGTGCCGGTCACCGCGATGCGGCGGGACAGGTCGTTCTCCTCGATGGCGCGTGCGGTGTCGGTGACCGTGCGCAGCGGGCGCAGCGCACGTCCCATGGCGAGATAGCCGCCGGCGGCGACCACGACGATCACCAGCAAGCAGCCCAGGATCATCAGTTGCACCGCCCGGTCGATCTCGGCGCGCCGCTCGGCGCCGAACTCGGCCACCACCACGTGCCCGCGCACCGTCCCGTCGATGACCACCGGCACGGCCAGCCAGCGCCCGGAGCCGGCGGGGGTGTCTGCCACCTGCCCGTAGGCGCTGTCGGAGAGGGAGGTCCAGCGGGCGGTGAGGGCGGTGTCGGCGGCGAGGTCGTACGGCAGGTCCTCCGTCGCGCGGTAGAAGCGCCCGTCGACGAAGACCAGTACCGCCTCGCCGGTCTGCGGTTCGTTGCGCAGCAGATAGGTGTCGGCGATGGCGCGCAGATCGGTGCCGAACGGCCCTCCGGTGGCGGGGTCCTGGCCACCGACGAGGCGACGGAACTCGGTCACCTCCTGGCGCATGTCGGCGGTGATCCGGTTCTCGAGCTGGTTGAGCAGCACCTGGCGGATCACCACCACGGAGGAGAGGCTGGCCACGGCGAGCAGCGCGAGCGCCCAGCCGAGCAGCCGCAGCCGCAGTCCGAGCACGGGCCGCCACCGCCGGCGGGGCGGCGGCTCAGTCGTCCCCGTCGCCCCAGTCGTCCCCGTCGTCGCCGGATCCGTCGTCACCGGGTCCGTCGTCGTCGCCCTGTCCCCCGCCGTGGGGTCCGTCGTCGTCAGACCCGTCGTCGGAATCCGCACCGTAGCCGGTTCGGCCGTCGTCGGCGTCATCGTCGCCTCCGGAGGGAACCGGCGGGGCCGGGTCCGCCTCATCGTCGTCCCCCTCGTCCGTCTGATTCGCCGCCGGTTCAACGATCGTGATCTCCGGCACCGGGTCCGGGGGCAGCAACGCTGGCGCCCCGACGCCGAACAGCAGCGTCACGAACGCCACGAGGCCCACACAAGTGGCCACCTTCTGCGCGCTCATGACGGCCATCCTGCCCACCGATCATGATCCGCCGATAAGCACCGGATGAGAACCCTCTCACCCGCGCTCCCGGATGTCTCTATGAGCCAACGTGGCGCCCAGAACCCCTGCGTCGGCGACGAGAGCACACACCAGCGCGGCACCGACGCCCGAACACAGGAGCGCGACGCACTCGCTGAGATCGGCCTGGACGCCGGCCGAGTTCTGTGCTCGCACCCGCATCAACTCTCCGACGGCACGCTGCAGCGGGCGATGATCGCCGCCGTGCTGCTGTGCCCGTTATGTTTTTCGCGGTCCTGCAAGAGGGCCGCTGGCCTCCGGGCCCGGCATGACTGTTCCCCCTGTTGATCGCATGGCGCGCACGCTGATCGACACCAGCAGCGTGGGCGTTCTCCTCGGCCTGGACGTCGGCAAGAGCACGCATCATGGGCACGGGCTCACCCCGGTCGGCAAGAAGGTCTTCGACAAGCCCTAAGATCCACTCCGGTTCATGCCCCAGCGGGCCGCACAGGAAGTGAGACCTTTCCGATGCCGGACCGGACCGGTCGGTTACAGCAGGCTCTGGCCATCCGCAGCCGTCGCATCGTCTACTCCACCGCTTTCACCACCTCGGTGTTCTGCCTCATTCTGGGCAATGCCGTCCTGCTGGGCATCGAGACCTACGACGGTGCCGTACGCCAGTGGCATGATGTCCTGAAGGCCGCCGAGCACCTGTTCCTGGCAGCCTTCACCGCGGAGCTGCTGCTGCGTGCCGCCGCCCACGCCGACCGGCCCAAAGACTTCTTCCGCGACCCGTGGAACCTCTTCGACCTTGCCGTGGTCGTCCTCGCGTTCGCCCCGTTCGCCCGCGAGAACGCCACCGTGCTGCGGCTGTTGCGCCTGGCGCGGGTACTGCGCGCGGCGCGATTCCTCCCGCAGCTGCGCATCGTGATCGTCGCCGTGGGCAAGAGCCTGCCCGGCACCCTGAGCTTCCTGCTCGTGGGCACGCTGCTGCTGTACGTGTACGCCATGGTCGGCTGGGTCTTCTTCGCCGACAACGACCCCGAGCACTACGGCTCTCTCGGCCGCGCCGTCCTCACCCTGTTCCTGCTCATCACTCTCGACGGCCTCGGCGATGCCGTCCGCGCCGGACTGGAGATCTCCCGCTGGAGCATCCTCTACTACGCGTCGTTCGTCCTGCTCGGCTCCTTCGTGCTGGTCAACCTCCTCGTCGGAGTCGTCATCAACTCCCTTGAGGAGGCACGCCAGCTGGAGGCCCAGACTGCTTCCCCGCCATCATCCGCGGACACGGCGGCCTTGGGCGATGAGCAGGTCCATGCGCGCATCGCCGAAGCCCGGGCCGCACTCGACGCTCTGGAGCAGAGCCTTGCCCGGCTCCCTGCCCAACCTGGCCCGGCAATCGCCTCGGAACAGGACAGGCCGCCTCCCTAGGTGTTCTGTCCTGGGAGGTTGTGGACGGGTGATGCAGGTCTCGGCTGAGGGATCTTGAAATGAGTGAGGGCCTTCTGGCCAGGTGTGGATTGCGACATCTGCACCGGCGACCAGGAAGGCCCTCGTGCCCCACCGTAATGCGGCCCTGACCGAGACCGGTCGCTTGGACCGGACCGGAGCGGAGGTCGCCCCGGCTTCACGCCCACCGCAGCAGCGGCTCCAGCGCCACCACCGACATGACGTTCCGACAGTCCGCGCAGTCCTGCCTCACTCTCCCGCACCGGCGGCGACGGTCCACTGGGGTGGTCTGCGGCGACACGGCACCCCTGCCCGGCGCGGGTCCGGGGGACTGGCCCCGGACCCGCGTTTAATCGCGCCCGGGAACCGAAACGCCGGGCGCGGATCTCCTGGCCACGCCCCACAGCGCTTGAAGGAGACTGCAATGAGCGGCACGACGACCTTGCCGACACCGTCCGGTCCCTACCTGGACAAAGGGCTGCTGCCCGCCGACTTCTACGCCTACGAGGAACTGCTGTCGGACAACGAGCGGGGGAAGATCGAGTCCGTCCGCGAGTTCCTCCGCACGCAGGTCGCCCCGATCGTCGACGACCACTGGGCCCGGGCCGAGTTCCCCTTCCAGCTGATCGAAGGCTTCGGGAGGCTCGGTCTTGTGGACTGGGCCGACCCGGACTCGCAGGAATCCAGGCCGAGCAACCTCTTCGCGGGTCTCATGGCGTTGGAGCTCGCGCATGCCGACGCGTCGGTGGCGACCTTCTTCGGCGTGCACACGGGCCTGGCCATGGGCACCATCCTCACCTGCGGCTCCGAGGATCAGAAGCGGCGGTGGCTGCCGGCGATGAGCCGCTTCGAGAAGATCGGCGCCTTCGGGCTGACCGAGCCGCACGGCGGCTCCGACGTGTCCGGCGGTCTGGAGACGACCGCGCGCCGTGACGGCGACGTATGGATCCTTGACGGCGCGAAGCGGTGGATCGGAAACGCGACGTTCGCCGACCTGGTCGTCATCTGGGCCCGCGATGTCGAGACCCGTCATGTGCTGGGCTTCGTCGTGGAGAAGGACACCCCCGGGTTCACCGCGACGAAGATCGAGAAGAAGATGGCGCTGCGGATCGTGCAGAACGCCGACATCGTGCTCGACGGCTGCCGTGTTCCGGAGGCCAACCGGCTGCAGAACGCGAACTCGTTCAAGGACACCGCCAAGATCCTGCGCCAGACACGCAGCGGCGTGGCGTGGCAGGCGGTGGGCGTGATGTTCGCCGCCTACGAGATCGCCCTGCAGTACGCGAAGGACCGCGAACAGTTCGGGCGCCCGATCGGGGGCTTCCAGCTCGTGCAGGACCTGCTCGTGAAGATGCTCGGCAACGCCACGGCCTCCTGCGGGATGATGACGCGCCTGGCCCAGTTGCAGGACGCCGGGGTATTCCGGGATGAACAGTCCGCCCTGGCGAAGGCCTACTGCACCGTGCGGATGCGCGAGAACGTGGGGTGGGCGCGGGAACTGCTGGCCGGCAACGGCATCCTCCTCGACTACAACATCGGCCGCTTCGTCGCCGACGCCGAGGCCATCTACTCGTACGAGGGCACGCGGGAGATGCAGACCCTCATCGTCGGACGCGCCGTCACCGACGGCCTGAGCGCCTTCGTGAGGTGACAACGATGACCACCGAATCCGTCTTCACCGGCCTCAAGGTCCTCGACGCGTCGAGCTTCATCGCCGCACCGGCCGCGGCCACCGTACTCTCCGACTTCGGAGCGGACGTCATCAAGATCGAGCCGCCGGGACAGGGCGACCCCCAGCGGCGGCTGAGCTCCGTGCCGCCCAGTCCCCGGGCCGAGGCCAACTACAGCTGGCACCTCGCCAACCGCAACAAGCGCGGCATGGTGATCGACCTGAAGTCCCCGTCGGCCACCGAGGTCCTCAAGCGCCTCGTCGAATGGGCCGACGTGGTGATCACCAACTTCCCGCACGGCACGCGCGAGAAGCTGCACCTCGGATACGAAGAGGTCTCCGGCTGGAACCCAAGAGTCGTCTACGCCGACATCACCGGCTTCGGGGATACCGGCCCCGACGCCGGCCAGCCGGGTTTCGACCTGACCGCCGCCTGGTCGCGCAGCGGGCTGCTGGCCTCCACCCGGGACGCGGGAGCCCCGCCGACGGTGCCGGTCTGGGGCAGCGGCGACTACATGTCGGCGATCGGGATCTACGCGGCGATCGTGACCGCCCTGTACCGCCGTGAGCGGACCGGACAGGGAGCCAGTGTCGGGACGTCGCTGCTCGCCATGGGCGTCTGGGCCACGGGAACGCTCGTGGCCGGCGCGCTCGCCGGCGGCACACCGTTCGAGCTGCACGACCGGAAGACCCCGGCGAACCCGCTGATCAACCCCTACCGGACCGCGGACGGCGAGTGGTTCATGCTGGTCGCCTCACCCCCGCACTGGCCCGGACTGACGCGGGCCATCGGACACCCCGAGCTGATCGAGGACCCCCGATTCGCGGACATCGAGGGCTTCGTCAAGAACGCTGCCGCGCTGAGCGAACTGCTCGACGCCGAGTTCCGCTCGCAGCCCTTCGACCACTGGAAGGACGCCCTGGCCCGGGAACGCGTCACCTACAGCCTCATTCAGACGCCGGAGGAGGCCGCGCAGGACCCGCAGCTGCGCGCGAACGACATCGTCGTGCCGCTGGAAGGAGTCACCGGGCTGGAGGAAACCATCAGCAGCCCGGTCAACCTCCGGGGGGTGCCGAAGGTGCCCGCGAAGCGAGCGCCCGATCTGGGCGAGCACAACGACGAGATTCTCGCCGAGCTGGGATTCGGCCCCGCCGAGATCGCCGAGCTGCGCGCCAAGGGAGCGATTCCCGGCGCGACGGAAGCGGAGGCGCCGCGATGAGCACGGCGTCCGAAGCGTCCGACATGGTCCTCCACGAGCGCCGTGGCGGCGTGCTGACCATCACCCTCAACCGCCCGGCCCAGAAGAACGCCGTCGACCACGAGGCCGCGGTACAACTTGCTGCGGCCGTGGATCTGCTCGACGGGGACCCGGAGCTGTCCGTCGGCGTACTCACGGGCGCGGGCGGGGTGTTCAGCGCCGGTATGGACCTGAAGGCATTTGCCAAGGGGGAGCTGCCGGTGATCCCCGGCCGGGGATTCGGCGGGCTCACCGGCACGGCGGTGCGCAAGCCGTTGATCGCCGCGGTCGAGGGCTGGGCGCTCGGCGGCGGCTTCGAGATGGTGCTCGCCTGCGACCTGATCGTCGCCGCAGAAGACGCCCGCTTCGGTCTGCCCGAGGTCACGCGCGGTCTCGTGGCGGCAACGGGCGGACTGGTCAGGCTGCCGCGCCGCCTTCCGTACCACGTAGCCGCGCGCGTACTGCTCACGGGCGAGCCGCTGACCGCAGCCGAAGGCAAGGAGTACGGCCTCGTCAACGAGCTGACCCCACCCGGCGCCGCGCTGGACGCGGCCCGCGAGCTGGCGGGGCGCGTCGCGCGGAACGCACCGCTGGCGCTGGCGGCCGTCAAGGAGGTCCTGCGTGAAACGCAGGGCCTGAAGGAGAGTGACGCCTTCACACGCCAGGACGAGCTCACGAGCGGGCTGTTCTCCAGCGAGGACGCGCGGGAAGGCGCGCGGGCGTTCGCCGAGAAACGCGCCCCTGTCTGGCACGGCCGCTGATGCCGGCCAGCTCAGCCGCCTCCCTCCCTCAGAGCCCGTGTCAAACTTTCAGGAGCAGGTGACCAGCCATGAAATCCCACAGGCCCGTCCACCGCGTGGCGATCGTCGGGACCGGCACCATCGGTCCCCGTACGAACGCAGGGCCGTCTCGGCGGTAGGGGCGGGATCGGTCGCGGTGACGTCGAAGCCGCGGCACCCCGCCGGCGGACGGGCGGGTGATGTGCGCCGACGAGTTCGGCCCGCTGAACCTGATGCCGCGCAAGGGCAAGGCATGGGGTCAGGTGAGGCGTCCGCGCAGGCTCCAAGCCACTTACCACCGGCACAACGGTGTGAGGCACATGCTCGCCGCCCTCGATCTGACCACCGGCAAGCTGTACTACCGCATCCACCCGCGCGAGCGCCGGCGCGAGTTCCTCCCCCTCCTCAAGGCCCTGCGCGCCCGCCGGCCCGGGGAGAAGCTGTATGTGGTGCTGGACAACTTCTCCCCGCACAAGCACGCCAAGGTCCGCGACCGCGCCGACTTCTCACAACGCCGGGTTCTCGCACAGCATCGCCGCAGCTACCCTTGCCGGTGGCACCGATCGCTACGGGGGGACCCCAGATGCCGCCTCGCACCCGCGCCAAGATCGTTGCCATAGCCGCCGGCGCCGCGGCTCTCGTCGTCGCTCTGCTGCCGGTGAGCCTCACCCACACCAGCGACTACGGCGTCGTGACCGTCTCGTGCGGCGGACCTGCCCTCATCGTGGCGTTCGACCAAGCATGTGGTGCAGTGACTCCCCTCTACTTGATCGCCGCAGTCGTCATCGCTGCCGCTGGCGCGATCGCCGCGGTGAGCTTGTGGAAGAAGGACGGCTGACACGGCGGGCTCATGGCGGGCAGGGGCGGCCCCCAGCGCCCGCTGGTTCGAGTCACGGATTGCGCACACGACGCCCCGGCCATCCATCCGGCCGGGGCGTCGGCGCGTTCACCTACTGAGCGCTGGCGCGGCGTTCGGCCGCGCTGAACCGGTCCTCGAACGCCTTGTTCGTGGCGCTGGACAACGGCCCCAACCACCCGGGTTTCCCGGAATCGTGTCTCGGACGTCTGTAAGCACCCGGACGTGTTTCCGCGCCTCAGTCTTCGTGGCCGTGATCCGCACAGCACGGGGTGGGGTTCGGAACCTCGAACGGGATGAGGGTGCCGCCCGCCGCAGGCATCACTGTCAGTACCAGCCGCCCGGCACGCCATTCGGGCCGCACATGGTCGCGGGTGACGACCTGCTGTCCGGCGTCGTGAAGGCCGGGCGCCCCCAGCACGGTGACCTCGTCGATCGCGGATGCCGCCGACAGTGCGCCGAGGGCGAGCGTGCCGGTGAGTGCCGATGAGCCGGGGAAGACCACCGCCCGCCCCGCCGAGCGGGCCGTGTGCTCGGCGGCGGCCTGTGCGGCTCCTGCCGCGAGTTCCGCCGGCCCCGCGCGGCGCTCCTGCAGCGCCGCACCGGTTCCCTGTGCGACGAAGTTGCGCCAGGCGTCGTCCGCGGCCGCGCCGGCGGGCACCGCGAAGGAGAGGGCGATGTGCGGGCGCCCGTCGCGAATCAGATGCGTACAGGCGAACACTGCTCCCATCGGGGCGAATTCCCGTACCAGGTGATCGGCGTCGCGCAGGCTGGTGCAGCCCGTGTCGACGCCGATCACCGTCAGGCGTGAGGTCATGCGGGCAGGACCCAGATGGGGTTGGAGTAGAACCACAGATCGTTCCAGGGGTCCGCGGCACCGACCACGTCGAGCGCCGGGCCGACGGGGTCGACCGAGGCGCCGCCTGCGCCGACGGCGGACCGCTTGCCGTCGGTCCCGCGCAGCCGGACGTACAGCGGGCCGTCGACCCGGCCGAGGCGGTAGGTGAAGCGGACCGTACCCGTCGACTTGTTCACCTCGAAGGACCGGACGACCTTCGCGGTCGGGGCGGTGAAGGTGTCCTTGTCGGCGACCGGACCGGTGACCTCGCCCTGGACGACGTCGACCCGCGCAAGCTCCGGAACGAACTGTGCCCAGTTGGGGCCGTTCGCGAGCGCGATCTCGATGCTCAGCTCGACCTCGGTGCCGCGCCTCACGTGCAGCGCGCCGCCCAGGGTCGCCCAGCGCCCGCCACCCTTGAGCCGCGCGTCGAGACCACTGATCAGGCCTCCGTGGTCGACCCACACCCGACCGGCCCGAAGACCGTCCATGACGGCGGCGTACGAGAACCTGTCCGCGCCCACGTGCGTGCGGCTGTACTGGCCCGGCCAGTAGTCGCCCTGGGCCAGGTCGGTCCCGCCGGAGTAGACGGGGTCGGTGTGCCGGCCGTTGGCGGTGAAGTCGCTGTCGGGGCCACCACGCTTGGAGGTGTCGGCGTAGACCTGGTGTGAGTCGGAATTGGCCGTGATCCACCAGGGCTTGCCCTCGGCGAGGAGACTGTCCCACAGTCCGCCGACGGTGGCGGTCATCCAGTCGAAGCCACCCCAGGTGCGGTAGCTCTCCAGCGGAAAGCCGGCAAAGGAGTTGGCACTCGGGTTGTTGTCGTAGAAACCTCGGGCCCGGCCGCTGCCCGGGGAGGGGAGACCCGCGGCCTGGTGGCCCGGCGCGCCTTCCATGCCCACCGCGATCCGGCGGTGGCTGCCCGTCGCGTCGCGCCACCCGCGGATCTCGTGCGGTGAGTCCACGCCACGGCGAGCCGGGTGGTTGGCGAGCATCAGAGCGTCCTTGACCTTGCGCTGCTGCACCTGCTCGGCGAGGAACTGCAGACCGGAGATCGCCAGCGCCTCGTTCGCGGGGGTGCTGTCGCCGGCATTGCGCAGGCTGCCGTCGAAGGAGGTCTCGAACTCCTTGAGCACGGAGACCTCGTTGCGTCCGGGGTGGACGAAGACCGTGCCGTGCTCGGCGGCCGGGATGTTCCACTCAAGGCCCTGGAAGACCAGGGCGTCGGGGAACTCCTCGCGGGCGTGCTGGATGTCCGGGTTGACCTTCTCCACGCCGATTTTGGCGTGGGTCTCGCTACCGTGGTCAGTGATGACCAGCCAGTCCATGCCGTGCCGCGCGCCCTGCTTCACCTGGTCGATGACGCGGTACTTGCCGTCGCTGCTGTACTGGGTGTGGATGTGGTGGTCACCGGCGAGCCACAGGAACCCCCCATGCCTGCTGCCCCCAGTGCCCTCGCTCCGCCCGCCCTCAGCCGCGGCAGCCGTCGCGCTGCCCAGCACGCTCGCACTGGCTATCCCGGCTCCCAGCAGACCCGCGCGACGGAGCATCGAGCGGCGCGAGTGCTGCTCGGGTGTGAGCTCGCTGTCGGGCACGGAGGAGTCGAGCGCGGGGGGCAGCGACCCGGCCTCCGCTCCGTGGTGGTGCGGATGGTCGTGTGTGTGACCGTGTCCGTGGCCCATCTCAGCTCCTGCGTCCGAATACCGAAGGTGGGGACGAGGCTTGCCGAAATAGATGAACGTCGAACAATCAAGGGGTGGAGGTGCGGGGGCAGACGGTGGGCGGAACGATTAGTTCAACTTCCAGGGCGTCCCGCCGCGCTGCCACCGGCCATCTACCGTCTACCGCACGTCCACGGCAACGACAGCAGACCGGGCCTAGAAGATTCGTGTGGGGTGGGTGTGCTTTCTGCCTGGTGGTCTACCGGGGCCTGGTCGGGAGGGTTTCGGTGCTCTGGCCGGGCAGGCGGGTCTTTGGACGGATGTGCCGAAAGTCGCGGCGGACGCGGGCGGGGGTGAGTCTGTCGGGCGGGGTTGGCCTTTCCCAGGGCCGGCGGAGGTCGGCTGCGAACCGGCGGGCGAGACGGACGGGGCGAATGAGGAACCGGCCGAGGAGCGTACGGACGCGTGAGCCAAGTCAGTCCTTCCGCCGTGTGAGTGCCGGCCTCCACCCGACCAGCGCGGGGTCGGCGTGCTTCCCGCGGGAGACGACTGGCCGGGCCGCGGGCCCCGGCCTGTGTGCCGCGCTGCCGTCCTACGCTGCCTCCCGCTGCATGGTCCGCCAGGTGACGACCACGCTCGCCGCAACTGCCAGCACGAGGGAGCCGAGGATCACCGCGGCCATGGTGGACAGGTTCAGGTGCAGGCCGACATCCGTGGAGGTCGCCTGGGACAGTCCGGACGCCATGCCGGCCAGCGGGCCCAAGGTCACCAGGACGCCGAGTGCCGCGCCGACGGCCACGACGAGGGTGGTCTCGGCAGCGGAGAACAGCAGTAGCTGCCGTACCGTGCCGCCGGCCGACTTCATCACGGCGAAGTCGCGGCGCCGGCCGTGCGCGGTCATGGCCATGCTGTTGGCCACGGCGATCCCGCTGTAGCCGACGGCGATGACGATCAGCATGTCCGCGAGGCTGTCGGTCAGTTTCGCGTCGGTGGCGTAGTCGTCGAGCGCGTACTGCACCGCGTCGTGCACGGCCGTGCCGGGAACGACCGAGGCGGGCTTCGACTTCACCGGGACGAAGATGTCGTCGGTGAGCGCGGCCGGGTCGTGCGCGCGTACTAGCTGACGGGGCATCACGAAGTCACCTCGGGCGGGGTCGTCCGGCAAGACCTGGGCGATGCGCAGCTTCACCGTGGAACCGTCGGCGAACCTCACCGCGTGCTCGTCACCGGCCTTCACACCGAGGAAGTCCGCCGTATTCTTGCCGAGCATCGCCTGCCCCGGCTTGTTCCAGCGGGCATCGCGCGAGCCGAGCGCGTCGATGACGGTGAGCGTGCCGTCCTTGTCGCGGACGAAGGCCCGGGTCGGCAGCGCGGCCTTGCCCGCCGGGTTGGCGGCGACCACCTCGTCGGTGTTGCCCGGGGTCTTGTCCGGCGTCACGATCACCTGTCCCGTGAGCTTGAGCGCGTCGCCTGCCGGGTACGCCACACGCATCGTGTCCACCATGCCGCTGAGCAGGACGGCGAAACCGACGGCCGCGATCACCGGGGCCGCAAGTGACGCCGCCCGGCGCGAGTCGGCGCGCAGCTCCGCCCGCACGAGAAGCGGGACGGCCGAGCCGAGACGCCTGAAGGGCGAGGTGAGCGCCCGTCCGACGGGGCCGACGCACACCGGGGCGAGCAGCGCCGCCGCCACGATGAGCACCATCGTCGCGAAGATCGCCATGTTGATCCGGGTGTCGGCACCGACAGTGGCGGTCACGATCGCGAGCACCACACCGAGGCCGAGCACGGTCAGGCCGCCGATCCAACGGACGCGGCTCATCATCCGGCTGTTCGCCCCGCTGTCCAGCAGTGCCTCGATCGGCGCCACCCGCGCGGCCATCCGGCTGGCCCGCCATGCACCCAGGACGCTGACGCCGACACCGATCGCGGCCGCCGTGAACAGCGGCCACATCGCCACCCGCACCTTGAGCTCCGGGGGCGTCACGTCGAGCCCCTGCAGGATGTCGCGCAGCAGCGGCGCGGCCCCGATGCCCACCAGGCAGCCTGCCAGCGAGCCCAGCAGGCCGATGAGGCCCGCCTCGCCCAGAATCATCCGGCGCACCTGACGCGGAGATGCACCGATCATCCGCAACAGGCCGATCTCCCGCCGCCGCAGCCCGGTCGCCAGGACCAGCATGGACGCGACCACGAACACTGTGGTGAACAGGCCGAGCGTCGCCATGGCTCCGATGAGCTGCGTGCCGAGGAACCGCTTGTGTTTCACGCACGCCGGCTGGAGCGCGGACCGGCCGTCGCCAGAGAGCACGGTGCCCTTGTCGCCGACGACTCTCTCGGCCCTTGCCTTGATGTCGCCGACGGACGCGCCTTTGTCGGCGAGGATCGCGATGGCACCGACGCCCGGCTGCTGCCGCGTGGCGAAGTCGTCGGTGAAGTAGTAGCCCGGTCCGTCCACGGTGCCGACCACGCGGAACTTGGTACGTCCGGCGGTGATGTTCACCGTGAGCGTCGTGCCGGCCGCCACTCCGAGCGCCCGGTCCACCACGACCTCGTCGGCCGCGGCCGGTGCCCGTCCCGTGACGAGGTTGTACGGCGCGAGCCGTGCGCTCGACCAGCCGTGCCCCGACACCAGGGCTCCTTCGTCCTCGACCGGCTTGCTGCCGAGGAACGCCTGCGCGTAGAACGAGCGGTCCACCACCACGGAGCCGACGCCCGGCACCGCGCCCAGCTCGTCGATCAGCGGCTGGGCCTCGTCGCGGCTCCACGGCACCCTGTCTTCCGGGGTCTTGTCCTGGTCGACCACCTGGTCGGGGACGGCGATCGCGGAGGCGGCCGACAGCCGGGACTGGACCTTGGGGCGGGAGGAGTCGTAGATGATCAAGGCGGTGGTGATGAGCGCCACGCCGACGAGTACCGCGACGAAGGCCGCAAGAAAGCTGGTCCAGCGTTCACGGACGTTCGCGAAGAACAGCATCACGCCTCCAGGCTCGCCATGTGCGCCGCGATCGAGGCCGCGTTGCGGCCGTCGGAGTCGCGGATGAGGCTGATCCGGTCCGCGATGCGGCCATCCTTGAGGAACACGACCACATCGGCGACCGCAGCGGCCACCGGGTCGTGGGTGACCATGAGGGTGGTCTGCCCCTCCTTGTCGACCAGCAGGCGCATCATCTGCAGCACCTCACGCGAGTTGGCGGTGTCCAGGGCGCCGGTGGGCTCGTCCGCGAACAGCACGTCCGGCCGGGTCACCAGGGCCCGGGCGAGCGCGACGCGCTGCTGCTGACCACCGGACAGCTCGCTGGGCCGATGGCCTGCCCGCTCCGCCAGCCCGACCTCGGCGAGCGCGGCGTCGACCTGCTCCCGGCTGACTCGGCGCCCGGCAAAACGGGACGGAAGCTCCACGTTCTGCGCCGCGGTCAGCGATTCGACCAGGTTGAAGGCCTGGAACACGAATCCGATGTGGTCGCGCCGCAGCTTGGTGCGCTCCCTCTCGCTCTCCTGGCCGATGTCCACGCCGGCCAGCATCACCAGCCCCTCGGTGGGCCGGTCCAGGCCGGCCGCACACTGCAGCAGCGTGGATTTTCCGGAGCCGGACGGCCCCATGACGGCGGTGAACGTCCCGCGCGGAAAACCGATGGAAACGCCGTCCAGCGCGGCGACCGAGCGGTCGCCGGCCCCGTAGATCTTCCGGACGGTCTGCAGCTGAACCGCATCCGATGCGGGGGCCTGCCTAGTAGTGGTCATGGGGTCGATTTCAGCGGAGCGACCCGGTGCACCACATTGATCTGCGCTCTACCTCGCAAGTAGAGCTGGCTCTACCGCGGTGAAACAGTCGCCTGCCATACCGTTGCCCCATGCGTCCCAGAACGGCTTGGCAGGCGATGGCTCAGCGCCCACTGAGCTTCTTGACCTCCACTTGGCCGTGGCGGTCACTGGCGTACTTGGCCACCGGTGTCGTGGTCGGCGCGGCCGCCGTGGCGGTGTTCGTGACCGGGCTCGTGGCCGGGCTGATCCTGCTGGTGGTTCTGGTCGGCGTGGCCCCCCTCGTCGGCGTCGTCCTGTCCTCGATCACCGTGGCGACAGTCGAGCGGCGCCGACTGCGTCTCGTCGACCTCGACGGGATGCCGGACCCGCACCGGCGGCCGGAGGAGCCCGGATTCCGGGCCTGGGTGTCGACCCGCCTGACCGAACAGGTCACCTGGCGGGAACTGCTTTTCACGCTCATCTCTGCGGCGGCGTTGTGGTGGCTGGACCTGTTGGTGCTCGGCTTCTCCTTCGGTTTGCCCGCGCTGACCTTCCAGGCGGTCGACAGCGCCACCTGGCCGTGGGCGGTCTTCGGCGCCATCGTCCTGCTGGCCTCGCCGTACACCGTGACGTCGTGGGCCGGTGCCCGCGCCGCGCTCGCCCGGACCTTCCTCGCCCCACGTGACGAGGAGCTTGGGGAGTCGCTGCACGAGGTGCACGCGTCGCGGGTGCGGCTCATAGACTCCTTCGACGCAGAGCGCGTACGCATCGAGCGCGACCTGCACGACGGCGCGCAGCAACGGCTGGTCTCGCTCGGGATGACGCTCGGTCTGATGCGCCTGGACATCCCCGAAGGGGCCCCGCTCGCCGCCCAGCTCACCGAGGCCGAGAACCAACTCTCCGCCATCCACCAGGAGTTGCGCAGTCTGATCCGGGGTCTCAATCCCCCGGTGCTGGCGGACAACGGCCTGGTCGCCGCGGTCGAGGACCATGCGAGCCGCTTCCCCGTCCCGGTCACCGTCGATCTCCAGCTGCCGGGAAGACTTCCCCGGCAGCTCGAGACCAACGTGTACTACCTGATCAACGAGGCCATGACGAACATCGCGCGACACAGCGGCGCCCGGAGCGCAAAAGTGCACGGCCGCTACCACTCCGACATGTTGGTCCTTGAGATCACGGACGACGGACACGGCGGCGCTGATCCGGCCGCCGGAACCGGTCTGACCGGCCTTGCCGACCGGCTCATCGCCTTGGACGGCCGCATGCGTGTGTCGAGCCCAACCGGTGGTCCGACTCTTCTCCATGTGGAGATCCCATGTCACTTCGCGTGATCCTCGCAGAAGACGCGGTCCTGTTGCGCGAAGGGCTGGTCGGCCTGTTGCAGCGGTTCGGCCACGAGACGCTCGCCGTGGTCGGCGACGCGGACGCACTCGTCGAGGCCGTTCACCGGGACCGGCCGGACCTGGTGATCACGGACGTGCGCATGCCGCCCTCGAATGGGGACGACGGGTTGCGTGCGGCCGTCGCCCTGCGGGAGACGTACGCCGGGCTGCCGGTGCTCGTGCTCAGTCAGTACGTCGAGCGGTCGTACGCCCTGCAGCTGCTCGATTCGTGCAACGGCGCCGCGGTGGGCTATCTGCTGAAGGAGCGGGTCGGTGCGGTCGCTGACTTCATGGCGGCGCTCGACCGCGTCGCCGCCGGCGGGACCGTGGTGGACCCTGAGGTGATCCACCAGCTCGTCAAGCTCCACCCCGATCCTCTGGGGCGGCTCAGCGCCCGCGAGAAGGAGGTGCTGAGCCTGATGGCGGAAGGACGGTCCAACGCGAGCCTGGCGGCGCACTTGTTCATCAGCCAAGCCGCCATCAACAAACACATCGGCAGCATCTTCAATAAACTCGATCTGCCGGTGTACACGGACGGGCATCGCCGGGTCCTGGCGGTGCTGGCGTTTCTCAGAGCCTGATGCCGTACGTGCTCCTCCGAGGCCGCCCCACCAGGGGCATGTTGGTGCAAGGCCGTACACAGACGAGTGAGTGGCGACCAGCGGGACGGCCGCTGCACGGGCATGCCCAGGACGACGTGACCGGTACGTCACGCCCGCGACCTGCTCGCCCGCCCGGAGAACACCGTCACCTCGATCGCGAAGCTCCTCGGCGTCTGGTCGGGCTCCACGTGCTCCCGCGCGGAGTCGTCACCCCGTCCTCGTTCCAGCGGACCGTGTAGGCACGCACTGGAGCGCCGCCCAGGATGCCAAGTGCTGCTTCCCGCAGATGCTTCGACTCGACAGGATGAAGCGTCCGTTTGTCGTCGAGCAGGCCAAATGGACGTGCTCCTCCCGTCGGTATTCCTTCACACTCCAAGGCTCTGTGCTTGCGGCGCACGCGTCTGGCGGTGTCCGCCGATTGCTTGTTGCTCATCGCCACGACCACACGTGCCGCGGCTCGCTCGTTCTCGGTGAGCAGGTCAAGGCTTCCGTTGATGTCGATGATCGGCCGCCTGTATCGCTCCAGCACATCGATGGCATCCTCAAGATGGCGGTTGTCGCGCGTCAGGCGGTCGATGTCGTAGACGATCAGTCCGTCGAGGCGCTGCCCATCAGGTGTCCAGCCGGACTTGAGGTCCTCCAGTGCCCCTTCGAAGACGGGGCGGACGGCTCGATGGACGACACGTCCGGCGGGCAGACGAACGCGCTTCTTGCGCCATGCCGACGTGTCCGGCTCGTCATAGATGGGCACGCACGTGTCGCCATGACGACGGATGTACTCCTGGCCGTCCCGCTCCTGCTCCTTGGTGCTCTTGATGTCCCGACCGGTCATGGACCCGCGTTGCGGCCCGCCCTCGGTCGGTTCGCCGGCGGGCTCGTTGTCCTCATCCGTGGACAGGCGGACGAGTACCGCCCAGTTCTGCCTCTCTGAGTTCCCTCACTGTGCGCGAGAGACCAAGTCATCTTCGCTCATGCTTCGTAAGGTACGTCTGATTACCTCGTGCCCCCACGGCAGTTCCCGCCCAAAGCCGCTACGCCGACCTCACGCCGGACGACACCCGCCGCCAGGCCGGCTCCAGGCTGTCCGACCATCGAGTCGCCGGGGGCGGAGGGCGAGGTTTCAACGGCGTCGCGGTTGGTGTTGAGCCAGCGCGAGCAACCCGACGGCGAGCAACATCACCACAGCACCGGACATCGTCACCACCAAACGGACGTCGGACGTCTTGATCAAGAGACCGCCAACCAGTTGAACGAGGAGCGCGGCAGCCATAGTCAGTTGGGTCCAACCAAACAGGACTGGGCGGATGATCCGGCTGCGCAACCATGGCGGCAGCCAGCCCCAGACAAGGGTGGCGACTCCGCCGCAGGCAACCAGTAGCGACATCGAGCAGAGCGCCGCGGCCATGTACCAACTCATGATCGCCTCCCCTTCCTCCTCTTTTCGGAGGGATCGTGGCACACCCTCTGCGTGCTGGCCAGCCAGCTGGCTCAGCCGACGATCCCGGCCGCAGGATTGCGGGCGGCCGGCGTGGGACCGCTGCGTAGAGAAGAGGAAGCTCAGATGATCCGGGCGCGGTGATTCCCATGCGCAGGTACTGGTCACGGCAGCACGGTAGGGCCGTAAGGTTCCGATCATGGTGACTGCGACTGTCCGTGAGTGGCGCGAGGAGGAAGGGTGGGGCGTGCTCGACTGCCCCGAGACTCCTGGGGGCTGCTGGGGCCACTATTCCAACATCGAGATGGTGGGGTTCCGCACACTGTCGGCTGGGCAGCAGGTCGACATCGAATGGGAAGCACCCGGCTTCAAACAGGACGGGTACGACTACCGTGCGGTGCGCATCGTTCCCCTACCAGGTCACGGCGGTTGAGCAACCCACGCCGCCTGATACCGCCGCATGCCTGGCCACTTCACCGCCCGTGAGTGGAGCAACTGCCTCGACTGCGAAGTCACCGGTTACGACACCACCGAGTTCCAGATCTGGTGCCCCGCCTACGGTGGGTGTGGGTTTTGAACCCGCGGTGACTCGCGCCACGACGGGTTTCAAGATCGTTGCTCAGACTGGCTGGTCCATGGAGACTCCCCCATGTCCTCCTCCAGGTCCGTGATTGGCCGGTCCCCGACTGTCACCGCTATGAAGATGGTCGGCTCCTCCTCGCACTTCCAGCTGGCCGGGTCCTGTACGAGGGCGGCTACCTGATCTGTCGGAACGTCATCGCCTATGTACGCTGCCGGCCACTCGGGCCCTCGGCGAACCTTAAAGAACCCGAGGCGCTGCCAGCTCACGATGAGTCGGGAGAAGACGGGGATGTATTCCTCCCAAAGCTTCTCGTCCTCGCTCTGTGTCCGGTCCGCCAGGATCTCCCAGAGGCAGGAACCCTCCCTGGCGTTCACATACAGGAGGTACTCGTCGTCAGTGCACTCCTTCATCGTTTTCTCCTCCGCACGGCGATGACTTGGATCCCCGGGCTGCATCCCTCGGTTCAGCAGCGGTGTGTGACCGACCTGATAAGGATGCGGCCACAGGTTCAAGTCCTGCGGCCGGGCCAACCTCAGCCGGTCGCAGAGGCCACCTGGCTTGCCTCAGTCGTTGAGACTCCGCCCACCTGCGTCATTGAAGCTCAGATGATCCTCAAGAGACGTCACCTTGGCTTCCATAGGCGCCGGACCCATGTCATGGTCATCACCGCACGAGAAGGGGGAGCGCATGCTCGGTGCAATGGACTTGGGTACGAAGCTCGCCGTACTGGTCACGATCATCGCAGTTCTCGGGCTCGCCATTGCTGCGGTCCGCTGGTTCAAGTCACAGGAACGGTAGCCAGGGCCTGGGTCGGCCACCAGCGGCCGTTCGGCAGCCGTGCCCCCTCCGTGGCCGATCGAGCGGTAAACCACGGTGAACCACGGAGGCGAGCGGACACCGCACAGCACAACGACCTCTGACCGATTCACCTCGTCAGGGGTTTTCACCTGCGGTGGGTGTGGATTTGAACCCACGGTGGCATGGCTGCCACGACCGTTCTCGAGATCGCTCAAGGGGTCCCGCTGATCGCCTGGCATGCCATCAGGCGTACGACTGTCGTCGTTGCGCCAAGTCAAGTAGCCGATCGGGTTCCCCGGTCTGATCCCGGTCAGTACTCGAGTTGAAGTTAGGGATGCAACCAAGTGACACGCGAACGCAGAATCGCAGGTGCGGTACTCCTGGGGCTGGCGGGGGTGGTCATGGCGGCCTCCCTGCCCTACACCCATGGAGCCCTGAGCATCACGCTGACGGTCGCGGGCGTGTGTCTCGCCCTCACTGGCGCGGCGCGCGAGTTCCTCAGGTCCAGGGAGCAGCGGCCGGCCTGAAAGGGGGCTAAGCGTGACGTGGCGGGGTGTCCGTGGGCTGGTCGACCTCTGGTCGCTGTACAGCAGCGCCGTACCGCAACGCCAGCTACGCCCCCGTCCAACAGCGTCCCTCCGGGCCCGCGATGCGACCGGTATGACCGTCGCCGACCGATCCGGCTAGAGCTACGGATCAGAAAGCCTCTGACATCCACTTCTGGCATCAACGCGGGCTTGTGGACGGAACTGGCAGCCCACGCCCTGACTGCGGCCCCATCATCGTCCTGTACCAACTGCCGGACTGCCGTGGTCAACTACACGGACTGCAAGGGTTTTCGGTGGCTACCATGCGGCTCATGAAGAGCAGGGGGGCGAGGTGGGCGTGTCGCGCCGGCACAGGATTGTGGTGCCTTTTGGCTGTGGTCGCCGGAGCGGCCGTCTGGACCACGGAGCCCGGCGGGACCTCGATTCACGGGCTTGACATCGTGTACGTACGGGACAACGTGCGCGGCGTGCTGCATCCGGTGGCGTACGTGTACATCATGCACTTCGTCGGGCTGGTGGAGGTCACGCTCCTGCTGGGGGTGACTCCGGGGGTGCGCGGACCGCGGGCGCGTTTCGTCGCTGGGAGCGTCGCGGTTCTGGTGGCCGCCGTGTTGGTGCTGATGGCCGTCAACACCCTCACGGACATATCGCCGTACGCGGACCCCTCCCGGGCGCTGCTCGACAGGCTGGCCGCGGCTGGTCTGATGGCCCTGGCACTCGCGACCCTGTGTGCGGCGGTGACGCTGATGCGCCGAGGATTCGCGTTCTACGACAGCTTCGTGATCGTGTTCCTGGTCGGTATGGGCATCCTCCACATGGTGTCGATGGTCCTCGTGGCGGCCGCGCTGGACCCGCGGATGTCGTTGACCGTCTGGGCCTGGGCGCCAGCGCTGTGCCACCTGCTGGCGGCCGGGTGCGCCGTCGCGCTCGCGGCCAGTGCGGCGGCGGCCCAACGGGAGGCAGTGCAGCCGCTTCCCGCCTGAGGCCGGACGGCACCGGGGACCGGTGCCGCCGACGTTGTCGGAGACGCTGGCTGCGGTGACCCAGACGCTCAGGAGGAGGCCAAGGGTGTCGACGCCGATGTGGCGTTTGCGGCCTGCTGGGTTCGCCCCGCAAGGAGGAGCCTCCGCGAATGCCAAGGTGGCCCGGCCGGTTGGCGACGATCAAGCCTTCGCGGAGTCCAAGGAGCGTGACCCCGGGGAACCGGGAGCTTCCGGAACCTCGCCATCGGGCTGTCGGGCGCGGCTCTTCCCTCCTGACGGGAGGGTGCCGGGTGATAGGGGACCTTGCCAGTGATCCACAGGTAGACGAGCGCCAGGCCATCGTCCGTCGTGAAGCAGTGCGACAGGCGTGCGACAGCCGGATGGGAAATGGCTATCGTCGGGGAGCCGGCCAGGTGCGATGCGGCGGAAGTTGCCGTGAGATCGCAGATGGCCGTGGGCGCGTGGCGATCGACTGCCAGAGTCCGGCGGAGTAGGCCACGTGCGGCCCAGGGCCTGGGTGATGTGTGATCCGTTGGCCTCCCACCAGCCGACATCGAGACTGATCAGCTGTGCCATTGGCGCAGCCAATGACGCGACTGTTGAGCCAGTGGGCCCAGAGGTGGTTATCTTTGTCGTATCCATGTATTTGCGGCGCCGCGCAGCGCCGGACGGCGACGAGGCCGGATCCGGACCGCGGTGCCTTCGTTGTGCCTGCTTGCTGTCCACCACCCCGGACGGCCGCGGGTGCGGCGCGTACCACCGCGAGGGGGGCGGCAAACCGCCGTGAAGAGGATGTTCGTGGCTCCGGACCCGGGGCGCCTGAGACTGCGGAACTCGACCAGTGCCGTCATCGGTGTCGCCGTAGCCGTCGCCGTATCCGAGCTGTGCGGCCTCTCGCTCACCGCGTCGATCACCGGGGGGCTCGCGGCACTGCTCGCCCTCTTCACTGTCACCGACGCGACCGTCCGTGACCAGAGGGTCACCACCGCCCTGCTGCCCACCGCCGGATTCCCGGTGCTGGCGCTCGCCACCGCCTTGCACGGCGTCACCCTGGCCCGCGACGCCGCGTTCCTGGCTGTCGTCTTCTGCGGGGTCTACGCTCGCCGCTGGGGCCCGCGCGGCCACGCGCTCGGGATCTTCGCGTTCATGAACTTCTTCATGACGCAGTTCCTGCACGCCGTCCCCGCCCAGCTGCCCGAGCTGTACGCCGCCGTGGGCCTGGCCCTCCTCGCGGCCGGCGCCGTGCGCTTCGTGCTCTGGCCCATCGAGCGCCGTACCCCGCCCACCGCAGCCCCGCCGCCCCTGCCCGGCACCGGCCTGGCGCGGCCCACCACCCGGCAAGCCTTCCAGGCCACTGCTGCCTGCGCGCTCGCGCTTTCCGTCGGGCAGGTGCTCTCCGAAGACCGCTGGTACTGGGCCGTCGGCACCGCATGGTGGATTTTCGTCAACACGGCCTCCCGCGGCGAGACCCTGGTCCGCGGTTTCCGCCGTGTCCTCGGCACGTTGATCGGTATAGCCGTCGGTCTGCTGGTCGCCATCCCGCTGAACGGCGCGCCCGCGCCGACGGCCGGACTGGTCGCCATCTGTGTCTTCGGGATCTTCTACACCGCCGCCGTCTCGTATTCCTGGATGATGCTGGCGGTGACGGTCATGGCCGGCCTGCTCTACGGTCTGCTGGGCGTGCTGGACCCCAGCCTGCTCGTGCTCCGTCTCGCAGAGACAGGTGTGGGCGCGGTGTGTGCCGCGCTGGCCGTGGTTCTCGTGCTGCCGGTCACCACGCACGCCACGAACGATGCCTGGATCCAGCGGGCACTGCACTGCGTGCACGCCGCCACGGCCGAGGCGGCGGCTCGCCTCGCCGGTGACCCCGAGGCCGACCCGGCCCCGCACGCCGCCGAGTTGGAGTTGCTGCTCGGCCGGGTACGGATGTCAGTCGCCCCGCTGGTGCACCCGTTGAGCCCGTTCCGTGCTCGGAAGGCGCGCGCCCGTCACGTCATCGAGCTGCTCGACGACTGCGCCTGCGAGGTGCGGGGTCTGGTCTCCGTTGCCGCCGATCCGACCGCGTCGCATGACGCCCGTCTGGCCGCTGCCTGCTGGCGGGTCGAGGCCGCGGTGGAGGCCCTCACCGTCGGCGAGATGCGCAGCAGTCGGGTGACGACCGCCACCCGCGAGACGCCCCATCAGGCGGAATCCGAGTCGGCCCTCGTCCATCTGCACGGCCTGGAGAAGGCCCTGTCAGAACTGGCGATGCCGCTTGGAACCTCTCCGCGCTCTCCATTGGTCGGTTCCTGAACCGCGGGGAAGGGGCGCCACTCGACTCAGGTGCGGCGCTCTCTGATAGGCAGGGGCTCAAAGTCGCTCGTTGAGGATCTTGGCTGCTCTCGTGGTGGAGCCCGGCAGGAGGTGCCGGTTGATCCGGTTGGTGACCTCGATTGATTTGTGTCCCATCCATTCGGCGACGTCAGTGGTCGGAATGCCGTGGGTAAGGCAGTTCGATGCGAAGTGGTGGCGGAGGGAATACATCGTGTACTTGGTCTCTACGTCCGCCCGTTCGAGACACCTGTTCCATCGCCACCGCAGGGTCTGGTCCCCGTAGAAGTGATGCTGCATATGCTGGTTGCCGGATCCATTTCCCTTGACGAGGAGGTATCCGTCCTTGTCTGCCCCGTGCGTATCGGCGAAATACGAGATGAATTCGTGGGTCTTCCTGGGCAGGGGAACTTCACGGAATTCTCCGCGCTTGCGGTGCTTCAGTGGTGCGGCTTGACCCTGTTGCCGTGGATCTGCTCATTGATCCGGTAGACATCGTCAGCCACGATCGACTTGATGTTTGCCGCATGGGCCTCTCCGTTGCGATGGCCGCAGCCGGACATGAGCTCAATGACAAGTCGGAGGTCATCGTCTTCGGCTGCATCGCGGATGGAATTCAGCTCTGCGAAGGTCGGAATGATCACCTCGTTCGGCGCATATTCGGGAGGGCGATGTCCAGGAAGGGGTCCAGCGTGATAGCCCCGCGATGACGTGCCGCGTCGAAGACGAGTTTCAGGACGAGGTACGCGTTCTTCTGGCCGGCCGAGCCGACCTTGTCCAGTTCCATGCCATTGAGCCAGTCCTCGATCAGGCCAGGTGTGAAGGTGCCGACGCGGCGACTCCCGACGGTGATGCCCGGACTGCTGTACGGGCTCCTCGGCGTCCTGCACCCCGGGCTGCTGCTCCTCCGCTTCGAGGAGACGGCGGTCGGCGCCCTGGGCGCCGTGATCGGCGTCGCGCTCGTGCTGTCCGTCACCACGCACGCGGCGACCGACGCATGGAGCCGGCGTGCCGTGCGCTGCGTGCACGAGTGCACCACGGCGGCGACGCGCAGGCCGGCCGGGGACACGGAGGCCGACCCGGCACCGCTCGCCGTCGAGCTGGAGCTGCTCCTCGGGCGCGTACGGATGTCGCTGGCGCCGCTCGTCCACCCGCTCAGCCCGCTGCGCGCGAAAGGCCCGTGCCCGCCAGGTCATCGCCCTGCTCGACGACTGCGCCCGCGAAATGCGGGGCCTGGTCACCGTCGCGGCCGACCCGGACGCCTCGCACGACGCGCGGCTGGCCGCCGCCTGCCGGCGCGTCGAGGCGGCCGTGCACGCCCTGGAGTCGCCCGACCGTGCGACCGCGTCGGCCGAGGGCCGGGTCGCCCTGCCCGCCCAGCGGCAACACCCCACCGCGGACGCCGCTCTCACGCATCTGCACGGGCGCTCGCCGAGCTCGCCGCGCCTCTCCGTACCTCTCCGCGCCCCGCTCGGCTCCGCCCGAGCGGCCCCTGCCCGGGCAACGGCAGCGCCCTGCCCGGCATTCGGCTCTCGCGGGAGGCATGTGCGAGTGGCACGTACAGGGTGGATCAGTCCGCAAATGGGGTAGTGGTGGGCAATCATGTCCCGTCCCCGTCACGACCGAGGGTGCGCACCATGCGGAAGACCCGACGAAGAGCCGCCGCCGCCCGCAGCAGCCGTCACACGCAACTGCGGCACGAAGCCGAGGAGTTCCTGCGTCTCCACCACCGTGAGGAGCCGGCGTCGGGCGGTCCTGCCGCCCTGGCCGCCCGTATCGCCGCCGTCAACGCCGAGATCGACGCGACCGGAACGTACCGGCACACTGCGGCCGAACTCGCCCACGGAGCACGCGTCGCCTGGCGCAACAGCAACCGCTGCATAGGCCGCCTCTACTGGCGCTCGTTACGCGTCAGGGACCGCCGTGACGTCCGCGACGCCGACACCATGGCCGTCGAGGCCGCCGCCCATCTGCGGGAGGCGACCAACGGAGGCCGGATACGACCCGTGATCACGATCTTCGCACCCGACGCCCCCGGCCTGCCCGGCCCGCGCATATGGAACGAGCAGCTGGTCCGTTACGCGGGCTACGCCAACCGGTTCGGCAGCGGCGTCACCGGCGACCCGCGCAACGCCGGCCTCACCGCCTACGCCCAGCGGCTCGGCTGGCCCGGCGGCCCCGGCAGCCCGTTCGACGTACTGCCCCTGGTCATCCAGGGCAGCGACGACAAGCCCCGGTGGTTCGCGCTGCCGGACGACGCCGTACTCGAGGTCGCACTGCGCCACCCCGACGACGACTGGCACGCGGCCCTCGGGCTGCGCTGGCACGCCGTACCCGCCATATCCAACATGTGCCTGGAGCTCGGCGGTGTCTGCTACCCGGCGGCGCCCTTCAACGGCTGGTACATGGGCACCGAGATCGGCGCCCGCAACCTCGCCGACACCGACCGCTACCACCTGCTGCCGGTCGTCGCCGAACGGCTCGGCCTGGACACCTCCAGCGACCGCACCCTGTGGAAGGACCGCGCGCTCGTCGAACTCAACCGGGCCGTCCTGCACTCCTTCGACCGCGCCGGGGTGACCCTCGCCGACCACCACACCGAGGCGCGCCGCTTCCTCACCCACATCGACCGCGAGCACGACAGGGGACGCCGGGTGGGCGCCGACTGGTCCTGGATCGTGCCGCCCATCTCCGGCTCGGCCACACCCGTCTTCCACCGCACGTACGACACGACGGAGTCGAAGCCCGCCTTCGTCCACCACCGGGAGGCGCTGGCGCGCGCCCAGGGCGAGGAGGAGGGGATGGTCTAGACCGTGCCTGCTACCGTCGGCCCGGCACAGGACATGCCGACGGCGAAGGGTCAGCGCAATGGGCGACAGGAGCGGCGGACGGGCCTTCATCGGGTCCTTCACCTCGGCGGGCGGCCGGGGGATCATCACGGCCGCCGTGGACGACGGCACCGGGGCCCTCACGGAGACCGCCGCGACGGACGCCGTCGCCGACCCGTCGTATCTCGCCCTCGGCGTGGCGGAGCGGGGCCCCGTCCTTTACGCCGTGTCCGAGACCGAGGAGGGAGCCGTCGCGGCCTTCGACATCAGCGAGGACGCGGCGGCGCCCAGGCTTCTGGGCGCGCCTGTTCCGGTGCGCGGCGCAGGCCCCACGCATCTCGCCCTGGCCTTCGGCCACCTGTTCACCGCCAACTACACCTCGGGCAGCGTCAGCGTCCTGCCCGTCGGCCCCGGCGGGGAGCCCGGCGCCGCCGTCGGCGTGCTGCGGCACGAGGGCGTAGGCCCGCATCCTGAACGGCAGCGCGCCCCGCACACCCATCACGTGGTCCCCGACCTCACCGGACGACGACTCCTCAGCGTCGACCTGGGCTCCGACCGCGTACGCATCCATGAGCTCGACCCGTCCACCGGGGCCGTGACGCTGCACGGCGAAACAGCGCTGCGGCCGGGCACAGGGCCGCGCCAGCTCGCGTTCCACCCGTCGGGCCGGTACGCGTACGTGCTCAACGAGCTGGAGCCGACCCTCACCGTCTGCCGCTGGGACGCGGGCGAGGGCGTGCTCGAACCTCTCGGCGAGACCGCGGTCCTGCCCGAGGGCGCCGAAGGCCCCAGCTACGCCTCCGAGGTGGCCGTGGCGCACGACGGCCGCTTCCTGTGGGTGGCCAACCGGGGCCACGACTCCATCGCCGTGCTCCGGCTCGAGGCCGCGGGGGAGGAGGCCCAGCTGGTCACCACCGTGCCGTGCGGCGGTCACTGGCCCCGCGGCCTTGCCCTCGACCCGACCGGGACCAGGCTGTACGCCGCCAACGAGCGCTCCGGCGACGTCACCTGGTTCGAGATCGACGACGAGACGGGTGTGCCGCACAGAGCGGGGTCGACGGCGGCCCCGGCGGCGTCCTGCGTCGTCTTCGCCTGACCGTATGCCGTGCTCCGTCGACGGCACTCCGTCGGCGGTACGCCCACGGCGGTGCGTCGTGTTCCGTCCGCGGTCCCCGTCGCCCGGCGCTTCGTCGTCGGCGGCGTGCACGAAGGGGCCCGTGCCGTCTCGGCGCGGGCCCCTTCCGTCTGTGCGGGCGTGACTGTCTCTGTACGGACGCGATGCCGCGAGGATGTCCCCGGGCGTCGCCCGGATCAGTGGGCCTGAGCCCCCTGCGGCTGCGTCGGGATGCCCAGCGCGGTCGTGTACTGGGACAGCACCAGCTTGCCGATCGCCGGGTACGCGCCCAGCGGCTCGGCGGCGGCGCAGCCCGCCTCCTCGGCGGCGGCGGCCAGCAGACCCTCCGGCAGCTCGGGGCCGACCAGGTACGGGGCCAGGGCCAGCTGACCGGAACCGGAAGCGCGCAGCTCCTGGGCGGTCGCGGCGATCGCGCCCTCCTGGTCCAGCGCCGCGGCCATCACCGGCACGGCCAGCCGGGCGGCCAGCAGCATGCCCGTGATCCCGGCGGCCTGGACGGCCTCGTCGCCGCCGACCGTGGCCAGCACGATGCCGTCGGCGGCCGTCGCGACCGTGAACAGCCTGGCGCGGTCGGCGCGGGCCAGACCGGCCTCCGAGAGGCGCACGTGCAGCGCCTCGGCGAGCAGCGGGTGCGGGCCGAGCACGTCGGTCAGTTCGGCCGTCGTCCGGCTGTCCATGACCGCCTGGCGGATCCGGCGGGTCAGGGCGCTGTCCGGGCCCGCGAGCAGCGGGACCACGACGGAGGCCGGGCCATCGGGCTCGGCGACCTCGCGACCGGCGGCCTTGGCCAGTTCGTACCGCTCGATACGCTGCGCGGCCGACTGCGCGAGCACGCTCCCCAGCGTGGGGTACTCGGCATCGTCACCGTCGAGGTAGCCGATCGCGGCGTTGAGGCCGGGCAGCTCGGAACGGGCGATGCTGACGACTTCCTCGGCGAGGCCGCGTATCGCGGAGGTGGGGGTGCCGGGCACGGCGAGAACGAGCGCGGGCGCGCCCTCGGGGGCGGCCACGGGCTCCGGGCGGCGGTGCCGCCCGGGCTGGCGGGGTCGCGGCATTCGTACAGGCAGGCCGGATGCAGGCCCAGTGGGGGAGCTCATGGCGCCGCATGCTACTGGTTTTGTCGGCGCAGCTGTTCGGGGAGGGGGCACTCGCGCGACGTCTGTCCGTATTTATCCGATGAGTTCGTTAATAACTAGGTGTCCTGGTCTGCGTCATCGGGCGGCGCTGTCACCTGGAGCATGCGAGGGTCGCGCGGCAGCGTCAGCGAGCCGGTCGCGAGGGCGGCGGCGAGGGTCAGTGAACCGTTGAGCGGATCGCCGGCCGCGGACACCGGCCGGGCGTGCGGCAGTTGTGCGGACAGTGCCTCCCGCAGCGGTACGAGAAGGGGGTTGCCCATCTTGAACAGGCCCCCGGTCAGGGCGACTTCGCACGAACCGGCCGACGGCGGCGGACAGACCGCGGCCGCGGCGGCGGCGATGTCGTCGGCGGCCTCGGCGAGGATGCGCGCGGCGACCGGATCGTCCGCCGCGCAGCGGGCGACCTCGGGTGCGAAGGAGGCCAGCAGCGCCGGCCGGTCGGAGCGCGGATAGAGCAGCCCCGGCAGCTCGTCCGCCGGGCCGAACACCGCCTCCAGCCTGGCCAGCAGCGCGGCCGAACCGCCCCTGCGCCCGTCGTGCCCGCGCATGGCCGCCTCCAGGCCTGCACGGCCGATCCACGCGCCGCCGCCGCAGTCTCCGAGCAGATGACCCCAGCCGTCCGCCCTGCGCCAGCCAATGAGATCGGTCCCGATCGCGATCATGCCGGTCCCGGCGGCGACGACCGCCCCCGGCCGCTGCCCGATGGCCCCCGCGTACGCCGTCACGGCGTCGGCGGCGAGCGCCAGCCTGCGCACCCCGAACGCCGCTTCCAGTGCCCGCGGGAGCACGGCCCGCAGCTCGTCCCCGAGCGTGGCCATCCCGGCGGCCCCGATGGCGACGGCGGCCGGCCCGGCGGCTCCGCCGGCGCCACCGTCCGTGCGCGGCGCGGGCGGCGAGTCGCCCGCACCCGTGGAACAGGCACGCTCGAGCAGCGCACGAGCCATCGGCAGCAACTGCTCCAGCAGATGCGCGGCGTCGATCCCTGCGGGGCCGGTACGGACCGGTTCCCGCGAGGCCGTCGTCAGGGCGGACGACGGATCGGCGGCCGGGGCGAGTGCGACCCGCAGACCGGAGCCCCCGGAGTCGACCCCCAGCACCCATCCGCCCACGGCGCCGCCGTCGGTCATGGCAGCCGCCAGTCCACCGGCTGCGCCCCCTGGCGGATGAGCAGTTCGTTCGCCCGGCTGAACGGGCGGGAACCGAAGAAGCCGCGGTCAGCCGACATCGGGGAGGGATGCGCGGACTCGATCGACGGCAGCTCGCCGAGGAGCGGACGCAGATTGCGCGCGTCACGCCCCCACAGCACGGACACCATGGGCTTGCCACGGGCCACCAGGGCCCGGATGGCCTGCTCGGTCACCTCTTCCCACCCCTTGCCGCGGTGCGCGGCCGGCTTGCGGGGAGCCGTGGTCAGCGCTCTGTTGAGCAGCAGCACCCCCTGCCGGGTCCAGGGCGTGAGGTCGCCGTTCGAGGGCCGGGGCAGCCCCAGGTCGGTGTGCATCTCGCGGAAGATGTTCTCCAGGCTGCCCGGCAGCGGCCGCACTTCGGGCGCCACCGAGAAGCTCAGCCCGACCGCATGTCCAGGGGTCGGATACGGATCCTGGCCGACGATCAGGACCCGCACCTCCTCGAACGGCTGCTGGAAGGCGCGCAGGACATGTGCACCCGCCGGCAGATACGTCCGCCCCGCGGCGATCTCCGCGCGGAGGAAGTCGCCCATCGCGGCGATGCGTTCGGCCACCGGACCGAGGGCGTGCGCCCATCCCGGTTCGACAATCTCATTCAAGGGTCGTGCTGCCACGGGGCGTCACTCTACTGGCCCCGCGGAGCGCTCTCTCAACCGACCGTGGCCGCGCGGACACACAGCACATCCGGCAGGTGCGAGGCGAGCTCCTGCCAGCTGTCCCCGTCGTCGGCGCTCGCGTACACCTCTCCGTTGCGGTTGCCGAAGTACACCCCCGCGGGGTCCGCGTCGTCCGTGCACATGGCGTCGCGCAGCACCGTGCCGTAGTGGTCGCCCTCGGGCAGCCCGGCCGACAGGGGCTCCCAGCTGCTGCCCGCGTCGCTCGTACGGTAGACGCGGCAGCGCCGTCCGGCCGGGACACGGTCCGCGTCCGCGGTGATGGGGAACACATAGGCGACGTCCGCCCGGTGCGGATGCGCGGCGACGGTGAAGCCGAAGTCGGAGGGCAGGCCCTCGCCGATGTCGGTCCACTTGGCGCCCGCGTCGTCGCTCCGGTACACCCCCCAGTGGTTCTGGAGATACAGCCGGTCGAGATCGGCCGCGTCCTGCGCGATCTTGTGGACGCACTGGCCGAACTCGGGGTGGGGATCGGGCAGGAAGACCGCCGAGACTCCCTGGTTGGAGGGACTCCAGCCGGCGCCGCCGTCGCGGCTGCGGAACACCCCGGCCGTGGACACGGCGACCGTGACGGCGTCCGGGTCCCGCCGGTCGGTGATCACCGTGTGGACGGCCTCACCGCCGCCGCCCGGCACCCATTTCGCGCGCGTCGGGTGCTCCCACAGCGGTCGCACCAGCTCGAACGTCTCGCCGGCGTCGTCGGAGCGGAACAACGCGGCCGGCTCCGTCCCCGCGTAGACGACGTCCGGCGCCGCCGGGCCCGCCGGGTGGAGCTGCCAGACGCGCTCCAGGGAGGCCCCGGTGTCCTTGGGGAACTTGACCGCGGGCTTCGCCGGCTCGGTCCAGCTCGCGCCCAGGTCGTCGGAGTGGAACACGGAAGGACCCCAGTGCGAGCTGTCGCCGCCGACGAGCAGCCTGGGGACGGGGCGGCGCGTGTCGATCCCGATCGAGTACACCGCCTGCGCGTTGAAGTGGGGGCCGTCGAAGTCCCATCGGCCGCCGCGCCTGCGGCCGATGAAGAGCCCTTTACGAGTGCCTACAGCGAGCAGTACGTCGGTCATGGCCGACACCTCCAGGACGCCGTTGTCAGGGATACGGGCCAGTCTGCACCCGACCACTGACAGCGGACCGTGGTTCGGCACTCCCGGCAGGTCGGCCCGGCAGGTCGGCGCAGGTCGGCCCGGCCGGGCGCGGCGTCGTGACCGGCGCGTTCCCGACCGGGGCGCCCCCATGGGCTTCGTCACCGGTCGGCCTGAGTCCCGGGCGAGCGCAATGTGCTCGTCCGGAACCCGGGCCGCGGGGAGGCAGGAGCGGAAAGGGCGGTGAGCGCGCCGCGCACGGCCCTTGGGCCGCTGGGACGGGCGTGGTGGGGTTTCGATCGTGCGTGCCGCGGGACGCCCCGGCGCCCGTCGCGGCCGCTCGCCCGGGCCGCCGGCCACCCGGTGCTCACCGGGTTGATGGGCGCGCTCTTCCTCGGCGGGACCGCCGCGGTGGGGATCGGCAGGATGCACCGGCAGGTGGTGATCCGGGGCCTGTCCATGGGTGTGTTCACCGGCCTGGTCGCGGTCGTCGAGCGCAAGGGCATGGAGCGCTACGGCTCCCTGCCGAGGGCCGCTGAGGACTCCGCGTGCCCGCCAGAGCGCCGGGAGTACTGAACCCCGGGTGTCCGCTCGGCCCGGCCGGGCCGTCGTCGCCGCGGACGCAGGCGGCCCTCGGTCGCTGCCGCACTCGATCATGAGCGCGATCCGGCGCATGTTCACCCGCGAGTCGCCTTCGCCGATCTCGGCGGCCGGCCGTTCCCTCGTACGCACCGGCACAGCCCGCCTCACCGGTCGCCTGGCCGGCCGGTGCAGCGACCTCGGCTGCCAGGTCGGCCTCCAACCCGCGCAGGCCCGTCGAAACCCGATGGCCTGCACCGACCGGGGGTGCCCTGTCGGTCTCGTCAACCGGTCGGGTGCGTCGGGGCTGGTGGAAGGTGCCGTCGCGGAGCATCGCGAGGAGCGACCCCGTCCGGCGCCGGTACGCGTGCCGCCGTACGCCCGTCAGACCGAGCGGTGGTACTGCTCAGGGACCCGGACGCGGCCCCCGAGCTCGTGCGCCGCCCGGCGCGCCCACGACGGGCTGCGCAGCAGCTCGCGGCCGAGCAGCACCGCATCGGCCTCGCCGTTGGCGACGATCTTCTCGGCCTGCTCCGCCTCGGTGATCAGCCCGACGGCCGCCACCGGCAGTCCTGTCTCAGCCTTCACCCGGGCGGCGAACGGCACCTGGTAGCCCGGGCCGACCGGAATCCGTACCCGCGCGGCGTTGCCGCCGGACGAGACGTCCAGGAGGTCGACGCCGTGGTCCTTCAGCAGCGCAGCGAAGCGCACCGTCTCGTCGGCCGTCCAGCCCTTGTCCTCGAGCCAGTCCGTGGCCGAGATCCGGAAGAACAGCGGCAGGGCTTCGGGCCACACCGCCCGTACGGCGTCGACGACTTCGAGCGCGAGCCGGGTGCGGTTCTCGAAGGAGCCGCCGTACTCGTCCGTGCGGTGGTTGCTGTGCGGGGAGAGGAACTCGCCGAGGAGATAGCCGTGCGCGCCGTGCACCTCGACGACCTCGAAGCCCGCGTCCAGCGCGCGCCGCGCGGCGTCGGCGAACTGACCGACGACCTCCGCGATCTGACCGGTGGTCAGCGCATCGGGGACCGGGTGCCCTTCGTCGAAGGCCACCGGGCTCGGCCCGAGGGGCTGCCAGCCGCCCGCGCCGGGACCGACCGGGGCGCCGCTCTCCCACGGGCGGCCGGTGGATGCCTTGCGGCCGGCGTGCGCGATCTGGACGCCGGGGACGGTGCCCTGCGCCTTGAGGAAGCCGGTGATCCGGCGGAAGGCCTCGACCTGGGTGTCGTTCCAGATGCCCAGGTCGTGCGGGCTGATCCTGCCCTCGGGGGAGACCGCCGTGGCCTCGGTGAGGATCAGTCCGGTGCCGCCGGTCGCGCGGGCCGCGTAGTGGGCGAAGTGCCAGTCGCCCGGGACGCCGGCATTCGGTCCGTCCGCCTCCGCGCTGTACTGGCACATCGGCGCCATCCAGACGCGGTTGGGCATGGTCAGCGACCGAAGGGTGTACGGCTCGAACAGGGCGCTCACGGCGGACTCCATTCACGACGGGGCCGAAGTAGGTCCTCGTACGATACCCATCGTAGTACGGCAGTTGTCAAACTACGAGGCTCCTCGTACAAAGCCGTCCGGTCCGCCGTCGGCCGGCATTTGCCGACCGTCGGCCGTCAGTCCGCGTCGGTGTCCGGATCCGTGCCTGTCCCCGCGTCCGTCCCTGCGCAGGCCGACCAGTCGTCGAGGTCCAGATCGGCCGCGTCGAGCTTGGCGGTCAGGGCCGCCAGCCGCTCCTGCAGATCGCCGATCTCCGCGAGGGTCAGTCCGGTGGCCGCCGCGATCCGCTGCGGAACGAGGACGGCCTGCTCCCGGAGCGCCGTGCCCTGCTCGGTGGTGCGCACGGTGACGGAACGCTCGTCCTCCGTGCTGCGCCGGCGCTGCACGAGGTCGAGCGCCTCCAGTCGCTTCAGCAGCGGGGAAAGGGTGCCGGAGTCCAGGCGGAGGCGGGCTCCGATCGTCTTGACGGGAAGCTCGCCGTGCTCCCAGAGCACCAGCAGTACCAGGTACTGCGGATACGTGATCCCCAGATCCTTGAGGATCGCCCGGTAGACGCCGTTGAAGGCGCGCGAGGCCGCGTGCAGCGAGAAGCAGATCTGGTGGTCGAGGCGGAGGATCTCCGCTTCCCACGTGGCGTCCGGTGTCGTCTTCATGGGCTCCAGGGTACCTATCACTCGCGCCATTGAGTTGTGCACAACTGAATTGTGTGCTGTAGTTGCCCCTGCCAGACCCCATCGACAGAGGGATGTCCCGATGAACGCGCTGTACACCGCCGTCGCCACCGCCAACGGCCGCGAGGGGCGCGCCGTCAGCTCCGACGGCCGCCTCGACCTGGCCCTGGCCCCACCCGCCGCCCTGGGCGGCAGCGGCGAGGGCACCAACCCGGAGCAGCTCTTCGCGGCCGGTTACGCGGCGTGCTTCGCGAGCGCCCTCGGCCTGGTCGGGCGCCAGGCCAAGGTCGACACCAGTGAGATCTCGGTGACCGCCGAGGTCGGCATCGGCAAGGACGAGGACGGCGGCTTCTCCCTCACGGCGACGCTCCGCGTCGAGCTGCCGGAGGCCCTCGCGGGCGAGACCGGTGAGCTGCTGGTGAAGCAGGCCCACCAGGTCTGCCCCTACTCCAAGGCGACCCGCGGCAACATCCCGGTGGAGCTGATCGTCGAGTAGTCGCCACGGCGGCGCGCCCCGATGCGACGAACCGGTGACGTGGACCGCGCGTCCCGGGGCGAGGCAGGGGAAGGCGTGGCGGTGCGGTGCCCGGTCGGCCGGGCGCCGCACCCGCGTCGCCCGTCGGCCCTCGCCCCCGGCGCGGCCCGTCGCCCTGGGGCAAACTACGACGGGTCTCGTACGATGGAGGCCCCGGATGAAGTGGAGCCGCCGTGACCACCGCGACCAGCCCCCGCGCACTCGCCCACCCCGCGCGCGAGGAGATCCGCCTGGAAGGTGTGCTTCACGCGCTGTCCGACCCGATACGGCTGCGGGTGGTACGGGAGCTGGCGACCGCGGCGGACGAACTGTCCTGTTCGTACATCGACCTGCCGGTCACGAAGTCCACGACCACGCACCACTTCCGCGTGCTGCGCGAGAGCGGTGTGATCCGGCAGATCTACCGGGGCACGGCGAAGATGAACAGGCTGCGCCGCGACGACCTGGACACCCTGTTCCCCGGCCTCCTCGACAGCGTTCTCGCCGCGGCCGCCCGCGAGGCGGGCCGCCTCGGCACCGACTGATCCGTCCCGGGTGACCGGGCGCCTGGGTCACCCTCCCGGATCACCGTTCCTGGATCAGGCCGCCGGCTCCTTCGGCGCCGACTCCACGCCCGCCGCCGCCTCGAGCAGACCCGCCCAGTCGGCGATCTTCACCGAGCGCCGCCCCAGCGACCTGCCCAGCGCCGCCTCGGCCTCCTCGATCGCCTCCCAGCCGGGCCACTCGACGGGCCGGTGCCCCAATTCACGCAGCGCCTCGAGCGGTTCGCCGACGAGCGGACGGGCCGACAGCTCGGCGGCGTCCGCGAGCAGGGACGTCACCGTCTCCTTGGCGCACGGCCGGTTGGTGCCGATCACCCCGGTGGGGCCGCGCTTGATCCATCCCGCCACGTACTCGCCCGGTGACCGGACGCCGTCCCGCAGCACCCGTCCCGCCTCGTGCGGCACGGTTCCCCGCGCCGCGTCGAACGGCAGCCCCTCCAGTGGCACTCCGCGGTAGCCGACCGCCCGCAGCACCAGCTGTGCCTCGATCTCCTCGTACGTCCCCGTGCCGCGCACGCCGCCCGAGCCGTCGGGAACCGTCCGTTCGAAACGCACCGCCGCGACCCGCCCGTCGCCCTCCAGAAGCTCCACGGGCCGCAGGAAGAACCGCAGATGGATGCGGCGCGAGCGCTCGCCCGCAGCGTCCGGCGCCGACGGCCCGGCGGCCCAGCCCCGCACGACGTCGACGTTGCGCCGGTTCACGGCGGGCAGCCCCGACGGGTCCGCGTACCCGGGATCCAGCCCGAGATCCGACGGCTCGACGGCGACGGCGGCGTCCGGCAGCCCGCCCAGCTCCCGCAGTTCCTTGGTCGTGAACTTGGCCTGTGAAGGGCCGCGCCTGCCGACCATGTGCACCTCGCGCACCCCGCTCTGGGCCAGTGCGTCGAGCGCGGCATGCGGCACATCGGTCGGAACCAGCTCCGCCGCGCCGCGCGCGAGGATCCGCGTCACGTCCACGGCGACATTGCCGACCCCGATCACCACCGCCGACCGGGCGCGGCCGAGCGCGAAGCGCTCGGCCGCGGCGTCCGGGTGCGCGCTGTACCAGGACACGAAGTCGGTGGCCGAGCAGCTGCCGGGCAGATCCTCGCCCGGCACCCCGAGCCTGCGGTCGCGCGCTGCCCCGACGCAGTAGACGACCGCGTGGTAGAGCTCGAGCAGCCGCGCGGGCCCCGGCCCGGTCGCGCCCACCTCGATGTTGCCGATGAAGCGGATGTGCTCGTCCTCCAGGACCTTCCGGAGGTTGTTCTGCAGCGACTTGATCTTCTCGTGGTCGGGCGCGACTCCGTATCTCACCAGCCCGTACGGACAGGGGAGACGGTCCAGCACGTCCACACGGACGTCCGGGACCAGGGACTGCTGGACGAGGGCCTGAGCGGTGTACACCCCGCTCGGGCCAGAACCGACGACGGCGACTCGAAGCACAGCTGCGCTCCTTCCCGCAGGGTGCTTCCAGGATTGCACCTGGGAGGGCGCCCGGGGAGGCTCACATCGCGCGCATACGGTTGATCTCTGCCGTCTGCTGTGCGATCACATCATTGGCCATTTCCTCCACCTGGACGTTGTTGCCCTGCGCGAGAACGTCGCCGGCCATGGTGACCGCGCCCTGGTGGTGGGTGATCATCAGCTTCAGGAAGAGTTCGTCGAAGGCCTTCCCACGTGCCGCGCGCAGCTGGTCCAACTGTGCCTTGGTGGCCATTCCGGGCATGGCGGCGTGATCGTGGGCGCCGTGACCGTCCCCGCTCTTCCCGTCCTTCCCGCCGCCGTTGCTTGTCAGCCAGCCCTGCATCGCCCCGATCTCCGGCTGCTGCGCCGCCGTGATGCGCTCGGCGAGCCGCTTGACCGGCTCGCTGCCCGCGCGTTCCGGCACGAGGGTGGTCATCTCCAGGGCCTGGGTGTGATGGATGATCATCATCTGGGCGTATGTGATGTCGGCCGAGTTGGGACTGTTGTCGGGCAGCGCCTTCTTGGCCTCCTCCGCCGACAGCGTCTTCGCCGGCTCGCCCGGTTTCCCGGGTGCGACCACGGAAGGACCCCCGTCGCCCTTGGCCTCGGCCGTGCCGCCCGACCCCGACTCGCAGGCGCTCAGGGCGAGTAGGGCGGCCATCGCCGCCGCGGCGATCGCGGTTCTGCCGGCGGGGCCGGATCTACGGCGGAGCAACACAGCAACCTCCTGGAGCGCTTGGGGTGGTCAGCGAGTCGTCGGTGATCGTACTAGCACGCTTGCACGGCTCATTGATCAAAATCTTTCATTACGACTCTGTTTCCATCTGTTGGAATGGGCATGCAAAGGACGATACTGCCGGGGTCCAAGAACCGTTCAACTTCGAACGGAGACAAGGGAGGACGCAGTGATCTCGTTGCACACCACCCGCGTGCGGCGCAGACGTCTGGGCGTGGCAGCAGCCGCGGCCGGGCTGCTCGCCACACTGTTGACGGCCGCACCCGCGGCCGCCATCCCCGACCCCGGGGACACCCCGACCCCGGGGACGGTCTCCTCGGCCCAGCGCGCCGACGCCCAGGCAGCCGTGGCGAACGGCGAGATACCCGGCGTGGACGAGATCGTCCACAGCGACAACATCCGGCCCCTGGTCAACATCCCCAAGGATGCTCTCCCGGGTACCAACTCCGACCTGGCGTTCCAGGGCAAGTACGCCTTCGCCGGCAACTACGACGGCTTCCGGATCTTCGACATCAGCAACCCGAGGGCCCCGAAGACCGTCTCCCAGGTCCTCTGTCCCGGCTCGCAGAACGACATTTCCGTCTCCGGGAACCTGCTCTTCCTCTCCACCGACTCCTCGCGCAGCGACAACTCCTGCAACAGCGTCTCGCAGCCCGCGACCGAGAAGTCCTCCTGGGAGGGCATGAAGATCTTCGACATCAGCGACAAGCGCAACCCGAAGTACGTCGCCGCTGTCGAGACCGCGTGCGGTTCGCACACCCACACCCTGGTGCCCGAGCGCCGCAACGTGTATGTGTACGTCTCCTCGTACTCGCCGCGTGCGGAGTTCCCGGACTGCCAGCCGCCGCACGACGGGATCTCCGTCATCAAGGTGCCGCGCCACGCCCCCGAGAAGTCCGCGATCGTGAACTTCCCGGTGCTCTTCCCGGGCGAGGGACCGGACGGCGGCGGCAACCCCGGCGCTCCGACGAACCCGGGTGTCTCCAAGACGACGGGCTGCCACGACATCACCGTGCTGCCGTCGAAGGACCTCGCGGCGGGCGCCTGCATGGGTGACGGCATCCTGTTCGACATCGACGACCCGGAGCACCCGAAGGTCATCGACCGGGTCCAGGACAACGTCAACTTCGCGTTCTGGCACTCGGCGACGTTCAACCAGCGCGCCGACAAGGTCGTCTTCACCGACGAGCTGGGCGGCGGCGTCGGTGCCACCTGCAACGCGGCGGTCGGTCCGAACCGCGGCGCGGACGGCATCTACGACATCGTCGGCAAGGGCGACAAGCGCAAGCTCGTCTTCCGCAGCTACTACAAGATCGACCGTCACCAGGCGGACACCGAGAACTGCGTGGCCCACAACGGGTCGATCATCCCGGTCAAGGGACGCGACATCATGGTCCAGGCCTGGTACCAGGGCGGCGTCTCGGTGTGGGACTTCACCAACTCGGCCGAGCCGAAGGAGATCGCCTTCTTCGAGCGCGGTCCGGTCTCCACCACCCAGAACATCACGGCCGGCTCGTGGTCGGCGTACTACTACAACGGCTACATCTACTCCAACGACATCGCCAAGGGCTTCGACGTACTGAAGCTCGACGACCGTCGCACGGACCCGGCGGAGCGCATCCGGATGGACGAACTCAACGTACAGACCCAGCCGGACTACTTCGACGACTTCGACGACGACTGATCCGACGACTGATCCGACGAGAACCGGTCCGGCGGGGTCCGATCCCCGTCCGGATCCTCGTGAGCGTGACGCGTCCCGCCGGGCGGCTCATCGCCCGGCGGGACGCCGAGCTCCCAGTCCAGCCCGTACCGCTGGAACAGCTCCGCCCGCAGCCGCTCCAGCGGCATCGGCGCACCCGGCAGCGCCACCGCGAACACCGCGCCCATGAGCAGGGCGCGCAGCAGCGGATAGTCGGTGTCCACGTCCTGCGCGCCGTACCGCTCCACCGTGTCGCGCAGCAGGAACGCCAGCCGCTGCTGCTCCGGGCACTGGACGAACCCCTCGGCCTGCAGAATGCCCGCCATGTGGGCCCGCATCAGCACCGGCCGGTCCACCGCCAGCCCCAGCACCGCGTCGATCGCCCGCGCCAGCCGCTCCCGGCCGTCGTCCGTGCGCGGCTCGCGCTCCAGCGCCGCCTCCAGCGTCAGATGCATCATCCGGTGGACCGCCGACTGGAAGAGCTGCCGTTTGCCGGGGAAGTAGTACGAGATCAGACCGCGCGCCGAACCCGCGCGGTCCGCGATGTCACCCAGCGTCGTCGCCTCGTAGCCGCGCTCCCCGACGAGGTCCACGGTCGCCTGCAGCAGGCGCTCCCGAGAACGCCGACGGAGCTCTTCATTGACCGATGCGCTCCGCGGGGACATGCTTAACTCCTGCGTTGACTGGCTCCGAGCCAATATACTCAGCGCTGACCACTCCGGTGCACTTACGTGCCTGGTCAGCGGGGTGACCGGCCCGACCGGGCGACGCGGGGGATCGCCCGGTCCGGTCGGCGTCGTGCTGCCCGGAATCCGGTGCACCGTCCGTCATTCCGCGTCTCCGGGCGACCGGAAGGTGAACCGTTCGTACGACGCCGCGGCCAGGGCCACGAGACACGCCCCCAGCAGCCAGCCGGCCACGACGTCCGTCAGCCAGTGCACCCCGAGGTAGATCCGGGTGAAGCCCACCCCGAGCACCGAGACGGCGCACACCAGCACCGCGGCCCACCACAACCGTGGCCCCACGCCCTGCCGGCCCAGCAGCCACAGCAGCAGCCCGAGCGTCACCATCGCGGTCATCGCGTGCCCGGAGGGGAACGCGGCGTAGTTCGCCGAATCCACCGGGTCCTGCCAGTGCGGCCGCTCGCGGCCCAGCGCCCACTTCACGACCTGCTGCAGGGCGGTGCCCAGCGCGCTCGCAGCGGCCACCCAGAGCGCCAGCAGAGCCGCCCTCCGTAACAGCAGCAGCACGACCACGGCGGCGATCAGCAGCCGCATCGTCCACGGGTCCCAGACCCAGTCGGTGAACACCCGGTTGACGTGCGTGAACCCCGGCTCGGCGAGCGCCGAGCGGTGCAGCTCGTCGGCGATCGTGACGTCCAGGGTCATCAGCGGCCCCCACGCCGCGCCGACCAGCACCAGCAACAGCGCGGCCAGGCCGGCGGTCAGCGAGGCCGTACGGGCGGGGGAGGGAACCGGGGTGCGCGGCCGCGGGGGCCGGGTGGGGCGATGCATACGCATACGGAGATCCTTGCCGACGACCACCGCTGCGGGCTATCCCAGAGCGCGCAGACCCGGCACGAATGCCACGAGCAGCGGTACGACGGGGACCAGCGCCGCCGCCGCGGTCAGCCCCAGCCGGTGGCCCGCGGCCAGCCGCGGGACCGGTGCCAGCAGTCGGTTCACCCGCTTCGGCAGCTGCGCGTCCGGCGCCGGACCGGGGCCGAACACTCCGCGGTGCTCGTTCAGTTCCACCAGCGCCAGCGCGATCGTCAGCCGGCCGAACCGCCGCGAGGCCACGTCGTCCGCGGCCAGCTCCACCAGCCGGTGCATCTCGTCGCGGAACGCGGCGAACACCGGCACCTGCGGAAAGCCGTTCGCCAGGGCCGCCGAGCAGTGCAGCAGCCAGTCGTGCCGGGCCCGCGCATGCCCCTGCTCATGGGCCAGCACCGCATCGAGCTGACGGCCTTTCAGGCGCCGCAGCGCCGCAGTGGTGACGACCAGCTGGGGCGCCGCGCCCGGCAGCCACCAGGCGTCGGGCCGCTCGCCCTCCAGCAGCACCAGCGGCTCACTGCCCGGCCCCTCGCCCGGCAACAACGGAGCACGCACCAGCAGTTCCGCCCTGCGCCGTCTGCGCCGCGCGTGCGCCCGGTGGATCTCCCGGGTCAGCATCGCGGCCGTCCACAGCCCTCCGCACGCCAGCAGCACGGCGAGCACCGCCGACCACGGTCCGTGCGCAGCCAGCGCGTACGCCTCCACCACCGAGTTCGGCGCGGGCGCGAACACATGGCCACGCACCGCCTGCCAGGCCGCCGCCGCGCTGAACGTCATCGAGAGCCCGAAGCTCAGCAGCACCGCGGCCACCACGCACTGCCACACCCACAGCGCCACCACCGGCTCGCGCTCCGGCCAGTCGGCCCGCGCCATCAGCCGCGGGGCCACCACGGCGGCAAGTGCGCCGAGCGACAGCAACGCGAGGGAGACCCACATACCGGCCAGCCTATGAGCGCGGTACTACCCCCGGGTACGGTCTCGCGCGTCAAGTGACGTACGCCACGATTGCACCGAGTGTGGCTCACACGGTGAGCAGCATGGCGACCATGGCCACGCCCATCGACACCCTGCAGGCCAGCGCCAGCTCGGGCCGCGCGCCCCACGCCACGGTCCCGCCGGCCGCGGCCGAGGCCACCGGCACCAGCCGCGCCCCCGCACGCAGCACGAACACGGCGAAGTAGACGAGCAGGGCCCCGGTCAGCAGCGGCACCCCGCCGGCCCGGCCGTGCCCGGAATGGCCCCCACCGCCCGGCGCCATCGCCAGCGCCATGTACACCATGGCCAGCGACCCCACCAGATGGTGCAGATGATGCCCCGCGCCCGACGGCAGCCGCGCCGCCCACAGGGCCCGCAGCGCCGCAGCGCCGAAGACGGCCGCGTACACCAGCCAGGCCCACGGCGGTGGCGGTACGACGGCGGCGGGCACCGCCATCGCGGCCATCCCGAACCCCATCACCGCCTCGCCGCCCGCCGCCCCGCGCGCCTCATCGGGACCGCTGCGCACGCGCAGCAGACAGTACGCACCCGACGCCGCGCACAACGCGACGAGCAGCCAGCCCGACATCGCCGGTCCGTGCACCGAGCACCTCCCCGCTCGACGGTGTCGAGGGGGTGATGCCCGCGCCGCGCACGGCGCATACGAGCGCACAGGCGTACACGGGGCGCTCGGGACGGCGGGGGCCGGTGACGCGGCGTCCGAGGGCACGTCTTTCGGACTTGTCGAGCTCGCGTGCACTGACACGCGCTACCCCCGGAGCTTCGCCCGGGGGTACCCCCATCTGCGTTGTCGTCGGTCACCGACTCCCCCGTAACCCTTCGGGCACGGGCGGTACCCCCCACCGCGTTCGATGTCCGCCTCCGGCTGCACCTGCACGCACCGCTGTGACATCAACCGCTCCGTGGCGGCGACCGGCTCGACTTCCGCCCGGAGAAGTACTGGGCGGCGGGTACGAAGGCGACGGTCAAGCTCAACCTGGACGGCGTCGAGGGCCGGCCCGGGGGGCCGCTCGCCGATCCGGCCCGATCCACGAGGCGAGGCAGGCCCTACGGCCGGTGCCGCAGCGGATGGTCCTCGGGCACCTCGACCACCGCGATGCGCACCCCGTCCGGGTCGGTCAGCCACATCTCGACGAGTCCCCACGGCTCTCGCTGCGGGGGCCGCTCCACCGTCGCCCCGTGCGACACCACATGCCCGTACGCCGCCTTCGCGTCCGAGACCTGGAGCCACAGCGCGATTCCGGGTGCGGGCGGGGTCTGCGAGCGTCCGGAGAGCTCCAGGAAGCCCCCGCCGAGGAAGTAGACCGTGCCCCGGTCCGGGCCGGTGCCGAACTCTCGGTAGATCTGCAGGCCGAGTACGTCCTCGTAGAACCGCCGGGACCGCTCGGGATCGGTCGGCCGCAGAAGGATGCGGCTGCTCAGCACGTGCATCATGGTCAGCACAGTAGACCGCGGCGGCGTCCGCGTTAGGCTCCTCGGGACCGCGCCTTCGCGCATGTGCCGCGCGTGGGCAGCGTGTACGCGCGTGTGCAGCGTGTACGAGGAGAGAGAACGGAGACCCGCACCATGGAGACCGCCCCGTCCCGGCACCCGGCCGAGCTCACCTTCCGCGACGCCGCCGAGGCCGATGTGCCGGCGCTCGTCGAGCTGATCGAGTCGGCCTACCGAGGGGATGCCAGCCGGGCGGGCTGGACCACGGAGGCGGACATCCTGGACGGGCAGCGCACCGACCCGCAGGGCGTCCGCGAGGTCATCACGGCGGCCGGCAGCCGACTGGTCGTCGTGGAGTGCGACGGCGAACTGATCGCCTGCTGCCAGTTGGAGCACCGGGGCGACGCCGCGTACTTCGGCATGTTCGCCGTACGACCGGAGCTGCAGGGCGGCGGCCTCGGCCGGCGGATCATCACCGAGGCCGAGCGCATCGCGCACGAGTCCTGGGGCGTGAGCGAGATGCACATGACCGTCATCTCGGTGCGTGACGAGCTCATCGCCTGGTACGAGCGGCGCGGCTACCGCCGTACGGGAAGGATGACGCCCTTCCCGTACGGCGACGAGCGCTTCGGCGTCCCGCAGCGCGACGGCCTGCAGTTCGAGCTCCTGATGAAGCCCCTCGACCGAGGAGTCCTCCGGGGACACCGCAGGGGAGCCGCGGGGGAGCCGGCCGGAGGATGCGTCAGGCCGTGAAGCGCCCGGTGCGGCGGATCTCGGGGAAGTCGGTGGTCGCGCCGTCGAGTTCGAGGGCGCGCACCAGCCGCAGATGGTCCAGGGTGTTGACGACCCAGCCGATGACCTTGAGACCCTCGCTGTGGGCGTGCTCCACGGTCTCCAGCGTCAGCCGGCGGATGTTCAGCGCGAGGGTGGTGGCGCCCACCGCCTGTGCGCGCTCCACCAGATCGCTCTCCCAGCGGCCGGCGATGAGGGCCGTCCGCACCCCCGGCACCAGCGTGGCGATCTCCTTGACGGCGTCGTCATGGAAGGACGACACCTCGACCCGGCCCACCAGATCGCGCTTGTGCATCACCACGGCGAGCGCCCGCGCCGCCGCGATGTCCTTGATCTCCGCCTGGAGCGGCGCGCTCACGGCGTCCAGGACCTCCTCGAAGAGGGGGATGCGCTCGCCCTGACCCGCATCGAGCTCCCTCAGCTCGGCGAGGGTCTTCTCGGCGATCGGTCCGGTGCCGTCGGTCGTTCGGTCGACCTCCGCGTCGTGCATGACGACGAGTGCGCCGTCCTTGCTCAGATGGAGATCCAGCTCGATGGCATCCATACCCTCCCGCTGGGCACGGACGAAGGAACGGAGAGTGTTCTCCGGCTCTACACCCATGACCCCGCGATGACCGATGGTGAGGAAACTCAAGATCTTCTCTCTTCCGTCGTCTTGTCGGGTCGTCGCCTTCGGGGCGCTGCAGGCCACGCGTCCCTCGGCTCCGGCGGCTCGGCCCCCGTGCGGCAACTGGTACCCCACGCGGCACGGCCGCAGCCTAACGGCCGCCGTGCCGGGCGGACCCGGTCGTGCACAAGCCCGCGGAGCGTGCGGGAACGGGCCGGAGCGGGCTGTTCCGCGGGCCGCGGGCTCACCGCTTCACCCGCGAGTGGGCGCGTCCCCCGGACCTTGACGGAGCCGCTCCAGGTCGTTCAGCAGCGCCTCGGCCAGCTCCAGCTCGGCGAGATGGTGCCGCTCGCTCCACCGCAGCGCCACCTGCGGATGCGCCCAGTCGTCCACGCCCTCGGCCCTGGCCAGTGCGGCCCGTACCTCCTTCAACTCGGCCCTCGTGCGGTCGATGTGGTCGTCGACGAGCGCCCGCAGCCTTTCGGGCGCGGCCAGATGGCCCAGCCACACCCTCAGCACCAGCGGGTGCTTCAGGACGGGCGGGCCCGCGTCCCCGTCGGCCCCGGCCCAGTCGGCGAGCGCGGAGCGGCCCGCCTCGGTGATCGCGTACCGGCGCTTGGCGCGGGGCTCCTCCGGTCCCGAGCGCTGCGAGGTGATGTGGCCCAGGCCCTCCAGCCGCCGCAGTTCCGCGTAGATCTGGCTGATCGCGGGCGACCAGTAGAAGAAGCGCAGCGAGGCGTCGGCCCACTTCTTCAGCTCGTAACCGGTGCGCTCACCGGGGAACGAGAGCAGCCCGAGCACGGCCCACGCCGTCGCGGGCAACTCCGCCGCGGACGGGCGCCGTCGTATGTCTTGCTTCTTCGGCATCTGACGACTAGCCATATGGCGAATTGAAGTAGCGGCAGCCCACAGGAAGCAACCCGTCGTGAGGTGATCCCTGGTGAAGTTCTCGGTCATCTTCGAGGCCCAGCTCGCCGATCCGACCGTCGAGCGCGAGCACCAGGTCATCCGTGACTGCGTCGAACAGGCCGTGCTTGCCGAGGAGATGGGCTTCGACCGGATCTGGGCCGTGGAGCACCACTCCCTCAAGTGGTACGCCCACATGTCCGCGCCGGAGATCTTCCTCACCTGGGTGGCGGCGAAGACCACGACCATCCGCATCGGTCATGGTGTCGTCTGCATGCCCTTCCACTTCAACCACCCCGCCCGCGTGGCCGAGCGGGCCGCGATGCTCGATCTGCTCTCCGGCGGCCGGCTCGACCTCGGCGCCGGGCGCGGCGGTACCGATCAGGAGACCTCGCTGTGCGGCGTCGACAGGAGCCGTACGGCGCAGGAGGTCGAGGAAGCGCTGCGGATCATCGGCAGGGCCTGGCAGGAGGACGAGCTCGCCTACGAGGGCGAGTTGATCAGGATCGATCCGCATCCGATCCTGCCTCGTCCACGCCAGGCGCCCCATCCGCCGCTCTTCCTCGCCTGCAGCCGCACCGAAACCCTCACCCAGGCCGCCGAGTTCGGCATCGGCGCCCTGGTGATGGGCTTCGCGGGGCCCGATGCGATCGCCGGGATGCGCGCCGCGTACGACGCGGCCGTCGCCGCCCGCGACGGCTCCCGCCTCGTCTCCACCGTCGTCAACGACCATTTCTCGGTGCTCTGCCCGACGATCGTGCTGGACGACCGGGACGAGGCGCGGCGCATCGGCATTCGCGGGCAGCGGTTCTTCGCCCAGTCGATCGGGCACTGGTACGGCGGCACGGGCATACCCGACGAGGCGGTGACCTCCGGCGCGGACGAGGCGGCGGCGATGCGCAGCGCGGCGGAGCAGGTCGTCGCCCGGCTGCACGAGCACCGCATCCCCGTGCGCCCGACGGCCACCGCCACGTTCAACGCCGATCACGCCTACGGCACGGCCGACGACGCCATCGCCTACGTGGAGCGGCTGCGTGACGCCGGCGCCGACGAGATCATGTGCCTGGTCCAGATGGGGACGGTGCCGCAGGAGGCCTGTCTGGAGACGCTGCGGCAGTGGGGCGAGAAGGTCATCCCGCACTTCACGGGCACGGAGAGCCGGCATGACAGGGCCATGGAGGGCAGGCGGTGACCCCGGAGCCGCCCCCAGGGGCCGACCGCCTCGCCGCCGAGGCCCGCCCTTGGGCGGACGCGATGGCCGCGGTCTTCCCCGACGTCGGGGGCGCGGTCACCGACGCCGTGGAGGCCCGGCGCATTCTCGCCGCGGCCACCGCCCCGCCGGTCCCGCTGCCGCCGGTGGGCGCGGTCAGGGACCGCACGATCCTCGAGCGGGCGGGCGCGCCGGTCGTTCCCGTACGGATCTACGAGCCCGCGTCCCGGCGCGCGGCGTGCCCGACCGTCGTCTTCCTCCGCGGCGGCGGCTTCACCCGCTGCGGCCTCGACACGTAGGAGCGCACGTGCCGCGCCCTGTGCCGCGCCGCGGGGGCCGTCGTCGTCTCCGTGGATGACCGGCTCGCCCTCGAGGCGCCCCTCGCCGCGCCGGTGGAGGACGCGCACGCGGCGCTCGTCCGGGCGGCCGGCCACATCGGTGCGCTCGGCGGCGACGCGGCTGCGCCGGTGGTCGCGGGCGACAGCCCGGGCGGCACGCTCGCCGCCGCGAGCGCTCTCCTCGCACGCGACCGCGGCGGCCCGGCCCTCCGCCCTCCAGGTGCTGGTCCACCCGGCCACCGATGCGGCCATGGACACGGACTCGTACCGGACAACGCGCGCGGCTACTACCTCACCGCCGCGCATCTCGCCTCGTTCTGGGCGCAGTACCTGGACCCGGACGGCGACCCGGCCCATCCGCTCGCCTCACCTCAGCGGGCCCCGCCCGGAGGGCCTACCGCCCGCGTACGTCGTCACGGCAGGCTGCGACCCGCTCCGCGACGAGGGGCGGGCGTACGTCACGACGCTTCGGGATGCGGGGGTCCCGGCCGTCGGTGCAGACTTCCCTGAGATGTTCCACGGCTTCCTGGCGCTCAACGGGGAGCTCGAGGCCGCCCGGCGGGCGCTCCGCGGTGTGGCCGAAGCCATCGCCTCGATATCGGGGTCCGACAGCAAAATCTGCGGCGACCACGGGGGCGCGGCAGGATAATTTCCCATGGTCACACTTGTACGGAAGAACTACGCATGGATACGGTGTCTTGACGCGAGGTTCTCCCGTGGAGGAAGTGACATGACGGAAATTCTTGTGCAGGATGCTGCTGGTGGGGACATAGCCACTGCGGAGCGAGTGGTCGATCACCCGGCGTGGCGGACGCTCAAGAACGCCGTCGGGGAGATCCGGCCCTGGCAGTCCAAGGACGGCTCGATCGACTTCGACGCCGAGGGCGCCCCGGTGCGCGCCGCCGCCGAGTACGCCGTCGAGCGCCTGACCGCTGCGATCGAGGAGCTCTCCCCGCTGCTCCCGCACGACGCCGCGTACCACCGCGCGCTCGTAGCCGATCTGCAGAAGTGGGCCGACAGCGCCTTCGACGTGCCGGACTTCCTGGACTCGCTCCTCGCCTTCCAACCCGCCGCGAACCGCGTGGACGGCCTTCAGCACCTGGTCGTCTTCCCCATGTACACGCAGAACGGCAACCCGGACCGCAATCTCGAAGCGGTCGTGCTGCGCATGGTCTGGCCGGACTGGCTCGCCGACCTGGAGGCCACCCGCTACGACAACCCGCTCTTCTGCGGGATCACCTTCGAGGACTTCACCGCCGGGTACGACACCAACTCGGCCGTCCTGTTCCCCGAGACCATAGCCGTGCGCGAGGCCCCCGAGCGGTTCAGCTGGGGCGGCATCTTCTGCGACCGCGAGGCCGCCCGCTTCCGCCGTGTCACGGCCGCGGCGGTGGAGCTCCTCGGCATCGAGCTTCCCGACGACATCGCCGTGATGGTCCACGACCAGGGGCGCTGCGAGAAGGCCTTCGTCCTCTGGGACATGGTCCACGACCGCACCCACAGCCACGGCGACCTGCCCTTCGACCCGTTCATGATCAAGCAGCGCCAGCCGTTCTGGATGTACGGCCTGGAGGAGCTGCGCTGCGACCTCACCGCCTTCAAGGAGGCCGTGAAGCTCGAGGCCGAGGGCAACCCGCACGGCCGCGACGTGCAGTACGCGGTGCTGTTCGACCGCATGTTCCGCTTCCCGGTCACCGGCGACCGTGTCCGCAACTACGACGGCCTCGGCGGCCAGCTGCTCTTCGCGTACCTGCACAAGCACGACGTGGTCCGCTGGACCGACAACAAGCTGAGGATCGACTGGGAGCGGGCCCCGCAGGTCACCAACCAGCTCTGCGCCGAGATCGAGAAGCTGTACCGGGACGGCATCGACCGCCCCAAGCTGGTCCACTGGTTCAAGGCGTACGACCTGGTCGCCGACTACCTCGCCCCGCACCCCGGCTCCCGCTGGGCCAAGGGTCCCGACGCCCTGGACGTCTCCCAGCCGCCGCGCAAGCTCGTGGACGACGTGCTTCCGGACGAGTTTCCGCTCAGCATGTTCTATGAGGCGCTCTCCAAGAAGCTGAAGGACGTGATCGCCTCCACCAAGGGGATCACTGCCGACGCAGCTGAGCGGGTCGCCGCGTGAGCTCTCGCACGGAGGAGACGACCACTATGAACTCGAACGGCAATGGCGGAGTGCTGGACGGCGCCGTGATCGCGGTGGCCGGTGCCGCAGGCCCGGCCGGCCGCGCCACCCTGCTGCGCCTCGCGGAGGCCGGGGCGGTCGTCGTGGGCGCCGACGCGGACACCGAGCGCCTCGCCGAGGCGGTCGACGCCGCCCGGTACGCGCACGGCGGCGCGACCGTCACCGGGGACACGGTCGACCTGCTCGATCCGGCTGCCGCGCAGGACTGGGCGAACCAGACCGAGAAGGAGTTCGGCCGCATCGACGGTCTCGTCCATCTCGTCGGCGGCTGGCGCGGCAGCGCCACCTTCGCCGAGACGAACCTCGCGGACTGGGACCTGCTGGACAAGCTGCTGATCCGCACCGTCCAGCACACGTCGCTCGCCTTCCACGAGGCGCTGAAGCGCAGCGACCGGGGCCGCTTCGTGCTGGTCAGCCAGTCCGGCGCGACCAGGCCCGCCGAGGGCAACGCCGCCTATGCCGCGGCCAAGGCCGCCGCCGAGGCCTGGACCCTGGCGCTCGCCGACTCGTTCAGGAAGGCTGGGGGCGAGGAAGGCCCGCGCACGGCGGCTGCCATCCTGATCATCAAGGCACTGGTGCACGACGCCATGCGCGCCGAGCGCCCGAATGCGAAGTTCGCGGGCTTCACGGACGTCAAGGAACTGGCCGAGGCCATTGCCGGAGTCTGGGACCGGCCCGCCCCGGAAGTGAATGGACAGCGCCTGTGGCTGACCCCCAAGCCGTGATCCCGGCGAAGACCGTTCGCACGGATGCCCGCCGCCACCACGACCCCGACGTCCGGGGCTTCGCGAGCGACAACTACGCGGGCGCGCACCCGGAGATCCTGGCCGCCCTCGCCCTGGCCAACGGCGGCCACCAGGTCTCCTACGGCGAGGACGACTACACGGACCACCTCCAGCGGATCATGCACAGCCACTTCGGCTCCGGCGCCGAGGCGTTCCCGGTCTTCAACGGCACAGGGGCCAATGTCGTCGCCCTCCAGGCGCTCACCGACCGCTGGGGGGCGGTGATCTGCGCCGAGTCCGCGCACATCAACGTCGACGAGTGCGGGGCGCCCGAGCGGGTCGGCGGGCTCAAGCTGCTGACGGTGCCGACGCCCGACGGCAAGCTCACGCCCGAGCTGATCGACCGGCAGGCGTACGGCTGGGACGACGAGCACCGCGCCATGCCGCAGGTGGTCTCGATCACCCAGAACACCGAGCTGGGCACCGTCTACACGGTGGACGAGATCCGCGCGATCGTCGAGCACGCGCACGGCCTCGGCATGAAGGTCCATCTCGACGGGGCCCGGATAGCCAACGCCGCCGCGTCGCTGGACGTGCCCATGCGCGCGTTCACCAACGCGGTGGGCGTGGACGTCATCTCGTACGGCGGCACCAAGAACGGCATGCTCTTCGGCGAGGCCGTCGTCGTCCTGAACCCGGACGCCGTCAGCCACATGAAGCACCTGCGCAAGCTGTCCATGCAGCTCGCCTCCAAGATGCGCTTCGTCTCCGTGCAGCTGGAGGCGCTGCTCGCGAAGGACCTGTGGCTGCGCAACGCCCGGCACTCCAACGCCATGGCCCAGCGCCTCGCCGAGGGCGTACGGGCGGTGGACGGCGTCGAGATCCTCCACCCGGTCCAGGCCAATGCGGTCTTCGCGCGCCTTCCGCACGACGTGAGCCGGCGGCTGCAGCAGCGCTTCCGCTTCTACTTCTGGGACGAGTCGGCCGGCGACGTGCGCTGGATGTGCTCCTTCGACACCACGGAGGACGATGTGGACGCCTTCCTCCAGGCGCTGAAGGAAGAGATGGCCCGGTAGCAGGGCCGCCGCCCGGGAACGGGGCACGAAAGGTCAATGAAGTGGACTGCGCAGTGCCGTATGATGGACTGCGCAGTCCTTTCCGTCGCGCTCCGAAGCGCTGAACGCCGAAGCAAGGCAGACGATGACCCTCACGCTCACCGTGTCCGACGAGGTGCGCAGCCTCGTACCCGGCTTCACCCATCTCGTGATCGAGGCCCATGGCCTGGTCAACGGTCCAAGCAGCGAAGCGAGTTCGGCGCTCCTCGACGATGCCGCGCGCCGGCTCGCCGAGCGGCTGGACGGCCGCGCACCGCACGAGGCCCCGCACATGACCGCCTGGCGCGCGGCCTACAGCGCCTTCGGCGCCAAGCCGTCCCGCACGCGCAACTCCGCGGAGGCGCTTGCCAGGCGCGCGCTCGCCGACGGCGGCCTGCCGCGCATCAACCTGCTCGTGGACGCCTACAACGCGATCAGCGTGGCCCATCTGATCCCGGTCGGCGGCGAGGATCTGGACCGTGTGCAGGGCGGCATGCGTCTCGTGCGCGCGACCGGCGACGAACCGTTCGTCACCGCCGCGGCGGGCGAGGAGACGGTGGAGCACCCGGAAGCGGGCGAGATCGTCTGGTGCGACGACGAGGGCGTCACCTGCCGGCGCTGGAACTGGCGCCAGGGCCCGCGCACCCGGCTCACCGAGGAATCGGTGAACGCGATCTTCCTGCTGGAGTCGCTCGCGCCCATGACGACCGGCGAGCTCGAGGCCGCGGGCGCCGAACTCGCCGAGTCGCTGGAGAAGCTGAGCCCCGGGGCACGGATCACCGTCCACACCCCGAAGTGACGTTTCTGCTCGTCGGCCCGGCTCCGGACGACGAGCCGCTCAGCTGGCCTCGCGGACCTCGGCCGGGGTCGGCGCCGTGCCCCCGAGGTGCGCGGGCACCCACCAGGTGTCGCTCGGGTCCTTGGGGCGTACGGGATAGGCGCGCTGGGCCGCCTCCAGCAGCTCCTGCACCCGCTCGCGCAGCCGACGGCTGATCGCGCCCGCGTACTGGTCGGTGGGCGCCTCGACCGGCTCCCCGACCCGGATGGTCACCGGGATGTGGCTGCGCCTGAGGTTCTTCGGCCGTCCCTTGGTCCACAGACGCTGGGTGCCCCACAGCGCCATCGGGATCAGCGGCACCCCGGCCTCCTGGGCGAGGCGCGCCGCACCCGACTTGAAGCTCTTCAGCGTGAACGATTGGGAGATCGTGGCCTCCGGGAAGACCCCGATGATCTCGCCGGCACGCAGCGAGTCCAGCGCGTGCGCATACGCCGCCTCGCCCTGCGAGCGGTCCACCGGGATGTGCTTCATCCCGCGCATCAGCGGACCCGAGATCCGGTGCCGGAACACCGAGTCCTTCGCCATGAAGCGGACCAGCCGCTTCTGCGGCAGCGCCGCCAGGCCGGAGAAGATGAAGTCGAGGTAGCTGATGTGGTTGCTCACCAGCACCGCCCCGCCGGAGCGCGGAATGTTCTCCGAACCCTTGGTCTCGATCTTCAGGTCGAGCGCCTTGAACATCGTGAGAGCGGCGCCGACGACCGGCCGGTAGACGAGCTCTGCCATGTGTGGGGAGACCCTTCCTTACTGTGCCCCGGGGAGGGGTTCGCCCGGCGGAAGTTACGCAGCCGTAGGTTTTCGGCATTGGGCAGATCGTGCCCCATGCGCGGCGTAACGGCCAGTCCTTGGGCCGTCGCACGGAGAGATTCTCGTCACGTCGCGTCACCTCGTGGCTCCCGACACGCGGTCATCCCGTTCACGACGCGCTCAACAGATCAGCCGCGCGCCGCCGTTGCCCGGCGGAGCAGCACGTACATCTCGCAGCCGAGGCAGTACGAGAAGGCGGCGTTCAGAAACGCCGCGGCCAGCGCGCACGCGGTGGCCGCCATCCCCAGCCACTCGGGCCCCCAGACGTAGCCGACGAGCCCCAGCAGGGCGAAGCCGAGCCCGACGGCCTGCGCGAAGCGCGGCGGAGCAGGGGACTCCAGCTCCGTGGGCGGGCCGATCCGCGGCCTGACGACCGTCCGGAAGAGCCATCCGTACGGGGAGCGCTGGACGCCGGCCACGGCCCCGACCGCGAAACACAGCGCCTGCCAGGCGAGCAGGATCCCGCTGGAGGTGATGAGAACGGCCGCGAGTACGACGGTGGTCACGGCGGCGCCGAAGCGAGGCCCTCTGACGTCGATGTCCATGCGGCCCAGGATCCCGCAGGACACGCGGAGAGCGGGGGCGGGAATCTTTGCGATCCTGTGAACGCTGGAAGGGAGTCGGGAGGGAACCATGACCGGACTTGTGGTGTGTGCGGTGGTCCTCGCGGTGGCGGGGGCCTTCGGTCTGCTGCACCGGAGGAACAACGGGAGGCTGAAGGTGCGCGGGCGGGACGAGGAGCGCAGGCTCGGCGCGGCCGATCTGGGGGCGGAGCTGGGGGAGCGGGCCACGCTCGTGCAGTTCTCCAGCGCCTTCTGTCAGCCCTGCCGGGCGACCCGGCGGACCCTTGCCGAAGTGGCGGGCATGGTCGGCGGCGTGGCCCATGTGGAGATCGACGCCGAGGAGCGGCTCCCGCTGGTGCGCGAGCTGGAGATCCTGAGGACGCCCACCGTGCTGGTGCTCGACGCGTGCGGCCGGATCGTGCGGAGGGCGTCGGGACAGCCCCGTAAGGCCGATGTGATCGCGGCGCTCGGCGAGGCGGTGTGAGCGGGGCGTGGGCGTGTCGTGACACAGCTCGCATCGCTCAGGGCCCACTTGACTGCACCTGCCAACAATCGTCAGTCTGACGAGGTGCCACGACGACTCCTTCTCTTCGGCCGGCCCCATGTGGACCTGGCCCGCAACGCGAGCGCGCGCTGTCCGGGTGCCTGAGCGACCACGGACCCGTACGCGACCACCGCAGAAGGACGACTCCATGACGGCTTCGCCCGACCTCGGCACCCCTCAGCTGGCCTCTCCCGATCTGCTCCGCTCCGTCTTCCGGCAGCACGCGGCAGGGGTCGCCGTCATCACCGCCCGGGGTGAGCGCCCCGTCGGCTTCACGGCTACCTCGCTCACCTCCGTCGCGGCCGAGCCCCCGCTGATCTCGTTCGGCGTCGGCACCACCTCGTCCAGCTGGCCCGTCGTCTCGCGGGCCGAGCACATCGGCGTCCACATACTCGGCGAGCACCAGCGCGAGCTGGCGGCGACCTTCGCGCGCAGCGGCGCCGACCGCTTCGCGCCGCCCACCCAATGGCGTACCGGACCGGAGGAAGTTCCCGTCCTGGACGGGGTGCTGGCGTGGCTGGTCTGCCGGGTCGTCGCCCGGGTGCCGGCGGGGGACCATCGCATTGTCGTCGCCGCCGCCGTCGCCGGGGACCGGGCCGGTGCCGGCCGCCCGCTCCTCTATCACCAGGGCCGCTTCAACGCGCTCAGGGACTGAGAGTTCCCGACTACGCAGCGTTGGCAAGGTCACAGTTCCAAGCGCTTGCTCAGTGGGTACGCAGTAGGTGTACTGGCGAGTAATATTTCGTTCGGAGCGCCGGTCGCCCCGACCGGAAACCCCGCCTTCAGGCGCCTATGCTGCCTGCACAAGGCAGCTCAGAAATGACGATGCAGTAGGAGAGCCGGCGTGAGCTTGAGGATCGTTGTCTGTGTGAAGTATGTGCCCGATGCCACCGGTGATCGGCATTTCGCGGATGATCTGACGGTCGAT